>JBBQUE010000009.1:0-16323 GCA_038212805.1 Bryobacterales bacterium
ACGAACATGCTGCAGCTTTCCATGTACACGGAACGGACCGCGAAACTGAACAGCATTACGCCCAGGACGAACCAGGGCGCGCTTGGCCCGATGGCTACCTGCGCAATGCCGCCGGCATAAAAAGCGGATGAAGCCAAATCCGCGAGCACGATGGAAGCGCCACGCCAAAAGCTGATGAAAGAGAGGGCAACCGTGGTCGCCACTACGACTTTCGTCGTTGACGATTGGTTTGCGAAAGAAGATGACATTGTTGAGCCGAACTATCCCAGAGTCTATTCTACGATCAAAGTATGACGTCTACCAACGGGGCGACGGCGCGCGCTGTCGCCCGCACGCTGCGCACTCACGGATTCCAGTCCTATCTGGTAGGCGGTTGCGTGCGCGATCTAGTACTGGGACGGCAACCAAGGGACTTCGATCTGTCCACCAGTGCGACTCCGGAACAGGTTATGCGCCTGTTCCCGGACGCCCAGTTGGTAGGCGCGCACTTCGGCGTCGTCCTGTTTGAAGGTATCGAAATCGCCACGTTCCGCAGCGAGGGCGCTTACGCCGATGGCCGCCATCCCGATCAGGTGGTGTTCGAAACAGATCCCGCCAAGGACGTATGGCGTCGCGACTTCACTATCAATGCATTGCTGATGGATCCCTTGGAGGCCGGACAGGAGCCCGGACAGGTGATCGATCATGTGGGCGGTCTGGCCGACCTGCAACAGGGGCTGATTCGGGCCATTGGCGATCCGGTCCGCCGGTTCGAGGAGGACCACCTGCGCATGCTGCGGGCGGTCCGGTTCGCGGCCCGCTTCCGCTTTCGGATCGATCCCGCAACCCTGGCAGCAATGCAAGCCTTGGCGCCTATGATCCACCGCATCGCATCCGAAAGAATTCGCGACGAGTTGGTGCGCATTCTCACGGAAGGCGGCGCCCGCCATGGGTTCGAATTGTTGGACGAATCCGGATTGCTGCGGGAAATTCTTCCGGAGGTGGCCGCGATGAAGGGCGTGGAGCAGCCGCCGGAGTTCCATCCCGAGGGCGATGTGTGGGTCCATACGCTGATCATGTTGGAGGGTTTGCAGGCCCCCACAGCCGCTCTGGCCATGGGTGTTTTACTGCACGACGTAGGCAAGCCCCCGACATTCCGGATCGCGGAGCGCATTCGCTTCGACGGTCACGTGGGGGCCGGATTGAAGCTTGGCCAGTCGATTCTGACGCGCCTGCGCTTTTCGCAGGAAGATACGGCCCAGGCCTTGGCCCTGATCGCCAATCACATGCGCTTTGGCGAGGTCCGGCGGATGAAGGAAAGCACCGTGAAGCGGTTCCTGCGGTTGCCCCGGTTTGAAGAACATCTGGAACTCCATCGCCTGGATTGCAGTTCCAGCCACGGCGGCCTGGACAATTATCAATTTATGAAGGAGCGCCTGGAACATACGCCGCCTGAGGAGGTGCGCCCGGCCCGCCTGCTGACCGGAGCCGATCTGATCGCGGCCGGCTATCGTCCTGGGCCAGAATTCTCCGCCATGTTGGAGGCCGCGGAGGACGCGCAACTGGAGAATCGCATTCAGACGTTAGAGGAGGCGCTCAAAATCGCGGAATCCGTCCACCGCCAACTTCAGGCAACCGGACAGCAGCGTCGCCGTGTTTGACAGGACGCTTGTCATTTGTTTAAATGAAGAAGGTGTAGTTCGCTCCCGCGTTGTTCCTTGGTAGCTCAATGGTAGAGCACTCGGCTGTTAACCGAGTTGTTGTAGGTTCGAGTCCTACCCAAGGAGCCAAACTTCTTTCATCCGAACGACATCTACCTACTGGTTGACACCATTGCCTACCGGTTCATCCCCGACATGATCTCCGCGCCATAAATCGTTAACGCCGGGCAAGTCCAGTGATTCTCTTACACGACCTAGGCTACGCTACTTCTTCGCTGAGCATTCCAAAATCAAAGCATCGTTCAGAACCGCCGTAACCGGTGAAGTATTTATCTGATACCGGACGCGCGTTTGTTCCGGCCCGATGTTTTCCACCTGCTGGCGTTGCGTTCCGTTCTCTCGCCACAACTGCGTGATCCGACGCGGACTTGCGGAGCTAAAGCCTGAGCGGATTGTGGCCATGCGCAGCGCATCCCCGGCCAGACCTAGCATCTGGTAGCGGACGTAGACACGGCGGGTTCCCTTGGGAAGATTCCGAACCTGCCGGTCCGCCTCCGGCCAGCGCAAAGTCCGATTGATCGGGTCTCCATCTCTCCACTCAAGTTTGGGATCGAAAGTCCAAAGCATCCGATACGGGCCGTTCACCGATTCCGACCATGCAATGGAGGCAGACTGTTGCAGATCCTGGCCCACCGGCCAAGCGGTAACCTTGCGCACCTCCGCAGTGAACTTGTCCGGGGCTAAACCGCCGCTGAGGTCAAGAAACCGCCCGCCGGCATCGAAGCCGTTGATCTCGCCGCCATCGGGCGCTTCCAAGGCAAAGACGAGATTGCCAGGCCCGGAGTTCAGGTTGGCCACGTAACCCTGGCCTCCCGAAACCACGCGCGCGGCGTTCTGCATAACCAAGGGCGGTTCGCGCAGTTCCCATCGCCGGATGCTGGAAGACGTAAAATCGATTTCATTGTTGCCGGCCGCAAGCTCAGGCAAGGTCCGGGGGTTCAATTGAAACCGTGTTGTGAGCGTGAGATCATCCATTCGCGCCCCACCGCTCCGGGTGATGCGGACCAGATATCCGTAGGTCCCCGACACCGCATTGCGAGCCCCATGCTCCGACCGGGTCAACACTGCCGCCGCCGCCGTCCAGGACCCCTGATGCGGACCCAGCAGCGTGGCAGCTTCTGTCCACAGGTGGCCTGCATCGACGGATGTCTCAACCGTGATCCGGCTGCCGGCATCCTTCAGGGAAGCCTTCATCTGGAAGTTGGCGTCGATGATTACATAGGGAGACGGCATGGAATAGACAGCGCTGTTCGCGGTCATCGCGGGTGGGTGGTACTGCTGCATCCCCGTAGCCCAGCGCCTCCCGTCCTTTTGGCTTTGGGGGCCATCGCGGGTGCGAATCTTATATTGCGCTAATTCCTGTGGAAACTCGACCCATGAGGTGCCATCAAATCGATATGGCAGATAGTACAGCCCTTCAGGTTCCGGATGGAAGTACCGCACCAGCCGCTCGCCCGGGCGGAGTACGAAGTCCATGGTGTGCCCCAGTTCGTAACGCTGAAACGGATACAGCCAGTTATCATTCGAGGACGTAAAAAGTCCAGCCAGATCGCCCATGGCGTGAGCGCGCACATCGGCCGGATACCAGGGGCTATCGACATTGGCAGCGTCGGAGTGCGTGGCCCCCACCAACTTTCCCGTGATGATGCCGCCGTCGCGCTCGATCTGATGAACCGATGCTACCGGGCGTTCTTTCAACGGCCCGGTGGTTCCGATCGGGTTGTAGCCCATCATGTCGGAATCAAAATAGTGGTAACCGCCGTCGTAGAGCACCTCCGCGACGGTGTGTCCAGTGAGAAACCAGACTCGCGCGTCGGCGAATCCTCCGGCTTTGAACACGCTCTCCAGCAGCGGAGCAATGTGGTAACAGAGTCCGAAGCCGTAGCTGTTCAGCAGCCGTACCGGATCCAGAACCTCGCCCTCAGGTTCCTCGTAAGCCCATCCGGCAATGTGATAAATCATGCCTGGCTTTACAAAGCGGCCGTCAGTCAGAAAAAATCGCCAGATTGCTTCAGCCTTCTCGCGGCTGGTCCGCGCGCCAGCTTGCGAAAAGATTCCCTGAGCAAGCGATCGCAGGTCACTGGTGTCTGGCTCCCCTTTCTTCACGACGCGTGGCGAATATACCTGGGCTTCCACGCGATAGAAAAAACCGGCCAGAAGCAGCAACGCGATCGTGAAACCGCGCACCGCTAGTTCACCGCCAGGACGAGCTCCGTGGTGTTGCCCGTGAAAGCGTCCCGAATGCGAATCTTCCAATCGCCCACGATTTCATCCACCGCGAGAGGCAGCACTTTCCGTGCATAACCACCAGCAGCGATCAGATTTCCTGAATAATACAGAACGCGGGAACCCTGAGGGTTCAACACATCCACGTGGAAGATGTGGTTCTCCGCAGGCGTAGAGGCGGCGCTGATGCCGATCTCGACCATCGATCCCCGCTTGGCAGACGCCGGCGCCATAACCCGCAATTTCGGCAGCGGCCCTAGTGACACGGCCAGGATTATCGGCTCATATGGATCCATGGTTAGATCCATCGTCTTCCGTTGTCCAAATGGTTTGCCAGTCCGGCAGTCGTAAATATACAGGGCCTCTGGCAGCGTCAGCTTCACGCGTACGGGGGATTCGAAACGTTTGTTTGACCGGAAGTCCGGGGGGCCCAGTTCATCCACGCGCAGCAGCGGGTTCGAAGTCAGGGTGACGACGCTTACCGCACCGTTGCGAAACGCATGCATCTCCACACCGACAACGGACTTGCCGGCCGCGCCGGTAACGGCGAACTCCGGCGCGATACCGTTACTGCGTAGCAAGCCGCCGACCAGATCGTGCGTGGCAGCTTCCTGGCCGGCGAGCCGGTCCTGCAGGTAATCCAGCGTGCGGCCCTGCAAGAAGATTGCCTTCCCCTTCCCAAAGTTTCGAACGGTCACGGCGTTCTCGTGTGCCTCGCCAAACAAGCTGCTCAAGGGCGAGTTTACGAGCCTGCGGCTATGCTCGTTGAAGGTGCCGGGTTCACCGTCCGCGATTGCAATTCCTCCCTGTGCCACGAAGTCCTGAATGGCCATGGCTTCGGCAGCGGATAACGACGACGAGCGCGGCAGAACGAAAACGCGATAGCCCGCTTTGAACAGTTCGCCCTTCTCCAACTGATCGTAAGCCACGAAATTATATTGCAGCCCCTGATCTTCAATCAATTCGCACCACGATTCGCGCAGGCGAAGGAACTCGTCGTCGGTACGCTCTATTTTGGCCTGGCGATTGGTCCAGGCGTCGCCCCCGGGCCGTCTTGCCAGCATCCATTCAGTCCGCATACTGGCCTGCGAGTAATGAATAGCGATGGGATCCGTCAGCGGACGGCTGTTGATGATAAGCGCGCCCAGGCCGTCGCGGATCTCGTTGTAATATTTCGAAGCCTCCACTCCACGTTCCCCGGGCTGGCCATCCGTGCCGCCGTACTCATGTTTGTCATCCCAAATAATCAGTCCGCGGTGCCCGTGAAACATCTCCCGCCAAACTCGCTGCCGCTCCCACGGGCCATTCGCGAAGCCGGTTGACAGCATGGGCATTTTCGGATTCAACGATCGAATGATCTCCACGTTGTTACCAATGTCGTAGGGCTCAATCGAAGTCAGTGCTTTCGTGAGACGGGCATAGTCGTAGCCGCCCCACCCCGGGCGCTGTCCGCCCCCGATACCCACAAACGCGTGGGGATCTACCGACTCGATCGCTTTCTTTCCCATCTCCAGTGCGTCTGAAAATGTGAAATCCATCCACTCCTTGAAATCGGCCCAGGCGGCAAAATTGTCGTCTTTGCGCTGCATGGCTTCATGCGTGGTGGGCGGGGTGACCAAGTCCCATGCCGTGAATGCGGAGCCCCATTCACGGTTCAGATCGGCGAGCGTTGTGTACCTTTCCTGCAACCACCGGCGCATGGGAACCAGCGATTCATCGGAAAAATCAAAGTCCCAAAAACCAGCTAAGTCCGCGATCCCGCTTTCATCCGCCAAGCTGTAAAAGAACGGACGATAGGGGGCGTTGCGCCTGGCGGTTTCCACCAACCGGTCGTGGATACGCGTGCGCCACACGGGATCCCAGAAGCTGGGATGCCGCTTGAAGGCTTCCTTGCTTGCCGGATCCTTGCGGTAAAGTTCCTTGGCTTGAATAAACGACCATTCCTGGGTGCGGTCTGCCCGGTACCGATGATATTCAGAATAATAATCCGTACCGATATTTTCGGAATACCAGCGCAAATCGTTTTCGATCAGGGCATCGGGTGGCGGGAACGAGCGGCCACTATACTGTCCGCCGGTGATTCCCAGTCCTTTCAACACTGGATATGCGGCCTTGGGATACGGCTGCCACATGATGATCTGGTAATCGCTCCAGCCGTCCTCAGGCGGTTTTGCCACGAAGTCGAGTGCCGCATCCTCTTCGCGGTTACTCACTTCACCCTTTTGATTCTTTCCCTGGATGGAGACGTGTACCTGGAGATGGTTCTTCATCGCCACGGCCCGCCGGACATCCAGGGGAAACTGAATGTCCAATTCGTCAACCAGGTCGAACGGGATCGTGCGGTCGTCCACTACCCGGCCCAGAACATCGGTCCAATGGATGGAGATCTTCCCTGGCCCTGTCACGGCGGCATTCAGATGATAACGGGCGTAAACAATGGCATCGCGTTCCAGCGCCAAAGCGGGCAGAACGATTTCGCCCGCCCGCAATGACCATTCCCAGCATTGGAACGCAAAAACAAAGCCAACAAGCGCAAATAGGCGGCGGTACATACAGGCCTGGCTAGAAATCGAGCCGGCCCTGGAACTGGACCAGCCGCGCGGGGCCTACACTTCCATTGATCACTCCGGCCGTATTTGGCAATCCGAAGTTCTTGTGATTTAACAGATTGAAAATCTGAGCCTCGATGCGCAGTGAAATCCTCTCAGTGAGGTGGGTCACCTTATAGAACGAACTATCGATGTTATAGAAGTTCGGGCCAGTCATGTAATTCCTCGGAATGTTGTTAAGGAAATCGCCATCGAGTGGATTGGCGCGCCGGATGAAGGTCTGCCCCGCATACGGCTGGCCCAGGTCGGCGCGGTTCACGCTGGCATCGAACCATCGCACGGCTTGCCGCTGGTCGCTGGGCAGAATTCCACTCTTACCTGGAGCCAGGATGGTGCCCGACCCCCGCGTGCTGTAGTACGGCGAGAAGAACAATCCGGTCCGGTAGTAATAGAACATGCTGGAACTCCAGCCTTCCACCAGCCGGTTCACGAACCTGTTACTGGATTTCAGGAAAGTTTTCCCCCGGCCGAACGGCAGCTCGTAATTAAAGTTGACGCTGAAGTTCTGGCGTGGAAGTCCGCTGTCGTTGGCGTAGATGGCCCGCAGGCGCTGACTCGTGGACGCATTGTTGGTTAATGCCGAGGGCTGGACTTCCAATCCGCCGAACGAATTGTTTGAGCCTTCAGCCGTGGTGAGCGTCTTCTGGAAAGTGTAGAACGCCTGCACCACGATGCCGTTCGAATAGTTGCGCTTCAGTTCAGCCTGTACCTGATTGGAATTAGAGTACCCAATGTAGCGGAGCAAATCCATGCCGCTGGTGTTGGAACTGGCGAAATCGGGATACATGCGCCGCTGAGGCGTGGAAGCACCGGCCGGGCTGAGCAATCGGGGTGCGGGTACATTGATGGGGTCGTACTCGATCTGATTGCTGGCGTGCGTTCCCACGTAGGAAAGGCGGGCGCCCAGCAGATAGGGCAACCGGCGCTCCAGCGTGAAATTCCACTCCTGTGCCAACTGGGCTTTGTAATTGCTATCAAACGGCAGAATCCCCCAGCCGCCGCCCTTCGAGATGGATAGAGCGCTGGGCGTAATGAAGTTGTTGCCCAAGGTGCGCGCATTGGGCGATTGGTTGGCATAAGCGCTGCCACCCACCGGGAATACCAATTCGGCGGCCGTGCCGTCGTTGTCGTCCACCAGACTTTGGTAGCCGTAGCTAAACGGCGGATTTTTCCGCGTATTCTGGTGATACTGAACCAGCGGCATCACCCAATAGTAAAGGCCGTAAGCGCCGCGGATCACGGTCTTTTCGTCTAACTGGAAAGCCGCGCCAGCGCGGGGAGCCCAGTTGTTCTTGGGCATGTTCCAAAGCGTGTTGGGCAAGCCTGCCTGCTTCGCGGATTCGAAGCGCAGACCAGCTGTCTTGTACGCATCCACTACGTTTTGCGGGAAGCCCTGGCTGGTGATTGGTCCATCGCCCGAATACACCACCACGGGCCCGCCCGCGGCCTTGAGATCTAACGTGGAGGTCTGGTTGCGTTTATCCCGGAAGGCTGTCCAGTATTCATAGCGCAATCCCAGGTTCACCGTAAGCCGCCGGTTCACGCGCCAGTTGTCCTGAACATATGCGGCGTAGTCGGTTTGGCGGGTGTAAAACCGTGGATACTGGTTTAAACCCGCAAAATCGGTGTATCCCAGCAACATATCCGCCAGACCCGCCCCAGTGTTCGGGAGCTGCGAATTGAGGGTGCCGGAAGCTGCCGCGGCGGGGTCCATCAAGCCGGTAAAGCTACCAGAAAAATTATAATCTCCACCCGGTTGGCCGGTCTCAAAGGTGTTTACGTTGCTCCTCTGGACGAAGAAGCCGAATTTCATCTCGTGCTTTCCATGCGTCCAAGACAGATTGTCGGAAGCGGTCATCGTCAAGCTGGGGGCATCTTGCGGATTATCGCGGTCGATGCCGTCGAAATAACCGGAGGGCGTCCACGAATCACCAAAATAAATGCCGGGCCAGGCGATCGATCCGGGATAAGTGGGAAGTCCCAGGGTTTGCGTGATGGCTGGCGTGATCGGCTGGGGTCCCCGATAGGCATGGAAGCGCTGCACGCCCCCGCGCACCTCATTGATCAGGTTTGGCTTAATCAGTTCCGTGAAAGAAATGGCCGCGTTATGGCCGCCCAACAAACGGCTGTTCGGGTTCAGGAAGTATTTCGGGCCAAAGTTGTTTTCGTCGGTGTACGTGTAGCGGGCGGAAAGGCGGTTGGGGCCGAACACCTGATCGACTTTCGCCGTGATCAGCGTACGCTCATCCTTGCCGGTGGCATTCGGATTCTGATAGTTTGCGCCGTCATAGTACGCGACGTTCAAATTGGGGTCGGGCAGGAAGCTGGCGATCTTCACGCCGGGTGCATTCAAGCGGTTCGCCGGAAGAATGTTGCCGGGAAATTGGGTACGCACGTAGCTTTTCGAGACCGGGTCCAGGCGCGTGGTGAGGGGATCATAGATCTTGATCAATCCACCGGTGTCGTCGCGATAATTGGAGAAATCGCCTTTCTTCCAGGCAGGCAGCGGCACGACATAGCTTTCCGCCGCCGCATTTCGCTGCTTAATTCCTTCCGCATCGAAAAAGAAGAAGGTCTTGTTGCGGCCATTGTAGAGCTTGGGAATCCATACGGGTCCGGCCAGGTTGCCTCCGAATTCGTTCCGCACCAGGTGGCTGACGAACTTCTGGTGAAAGCCTTTGGCGGCCAGCGCGTCGTTCTGGTTTAACTCGAATAGCTGCCCGTGAAACTGGTTGGTGCCGCTCTTGGTAACCACCTCCACTATGCCGGGCCGGCTGTACTCGGCGCTCGAGTTTGCGGTGCTGACCTTCAACTCCTGGATGGTCGGCAGGGATTGCGGAAGGCGCTGCAATTCGTTGGTGTAGCGCTCGGACGCGGTCGCCCCATCCACCAGATAGTCGATCGACCCGCCCGGAATCCCGTTGACCCGGGTATAACCTTGTCCTTGGCCGGCGAAGCCGTTTGAAACAACGCCCGGCGTAAAGTTCAGGATGTTCAGGAAGTTCCGGGATTGAAGAGGCAGCGAACTGATTCTGGCGGCCTCCTTGACGTCGGAAAGCGAGGACGCTTCGGTGGTGATGACGGGCGTGACATCGCTGACGGTGACGGAGGTTGCAAGAGCGGCGGTAGTCAAGCTTGGATTAATGCCGGCTTCCTGAGAAACCCGCAGCGTCAGTTTGCCAACCCATTCGGCAAATCCCGGAGCGCGCGCTTTCAACTCGTACTCGCCCGGCGGCAGCGCCGTAAAATCATATGCGCCGGCACCCGAAGTTATCTCCTTGCGGTGCTCGCCGGTTCCGCTGTTCATCAACTCTACCGTGGCACCGGCAATGGATGCACCGCTTGGATCCGTGACGGTGCCCTTAACGGTCGCATTGGCGTTTTGGGCTCGTAGGGAGCCTTGGCCCAGAAGAGCGAATAGCGCAATGGCCGGTATGATTTGCCGGATGGATCGGACTGTGATCACTTGCAAAACCCCTTATGATAAATCAAACTATCAGGTGGAGTTTATCAGCTTCCTTACAAAAGCACCATCATAAAAACATGCAGCGATGGATGGCGAGATTCGTGTTGGCCTGTGGGCTGGTTGCTTCCAATGTTGCGGCGGCCACCGAATTCGCGGCGCTTGGGGAGTGGTATCGTCCTGATCCATCGGGCGGAATCGTGGCTCAGGATCGGGCCGGCGCGCTCAGGCTAAACCGGGTGAAACTCACGGCGGCGCGGAACGGGTTCGCCTCCTTCCAGTTGATCATCACAGGCGCTTCCAATTCCGCCAAACTATCGATTGAATTTTCGCCAGGTTCGCCTCTGTCGATCGATCTCTACCGTGAGTGGTTCCACCCGGATTCGAAAAATCATGTTTCGTATCCCGACGCACTGATCCCGCTGCATGTTGAGACGCCGGTACAGACTTCGGACGTTTCCGCGGGGCAGGTGGCTCAGGCGTTCTGGGTGGACGTGTGGATCCCCTCCGGCGCCGAGGCGAAGATCTATCGGGGCGAGGCCCGTCTTTCCGGCAGCGGCGGCCCGCAAGTCGTGCCGATTGAAATCAACGTGATCCCGGCGACAGTTCCAGAGCAAGATGCGGTAACGCTGGACAATAATTCCTACGGAACTTCGTGGCTGCTGGAGCAATACCCCAAAACGCTTGCCCGCGTGCGTTCCGGGCTGGGTGGAGAGGCGGATCTCTTGCATCTGATCCAGGCACATCACCGCATTTTTTATGATCATCGCGGCACGTTTCACCAATTGGGGTATGGACACGCCGGAAAGGTAGGACCCGAGTTTGCGCCAGAACTCGCGGGCTCCGGGCGATCCCGGCACGTCACCAGTTGGCTTCGTTTTGACGAGCACTACGGCCCGCTTTTGGATGGATCCGCCTTCCGCCAATCGCGCCGCCCGCCCCGGCCGATTCCGTTTATGTACCTGCCGGTGAATCCCGAATGGCCCGCTTCATTTTTGTGGTGGGGCGAACCCGGATACGAGGCGGAATTCGTGAATGTTTTGCGCGAGCTGGAGAAGCACTTCCGCGAAAAGGGCTGGACTCACACCCAGTTCGAGGTTTTCTTCAATCATAAAAAACGGTATAAGGGCTTCAATTGGGATGGCGATGAGATGCGCTTCGATCGCGACAACCAGAATCTTATCGAGTACGGGCGCCTGTTACGCAAAGCCATTCCCGCGGAATCACCGGTTCACTTTGTCATGCGCGCCGATACCAGTTGGACCATGGAGCGCCAGTTCTCGCTCTTGAAAGGAGTAGTGAAATTCTGGGTGGCGGGCGAGGGCATGTACAGTTGGTATCCCCAGGCGGCGAGCGAAGTGAGGGCCCGTGGGGACCGGGTCTGGACCTATGGCGGCACTCCCGCGGTGGAACAGGTCAGCACGCAAATCACTCTGAACCCGCTGCGTTCCTGGATCACGGGCGTAGACGGATTCGTTCGGTGGCTAACGGTATCGCCGGGGCCCGACCCTTGGTTTCACTTCGAAGGGGGACGCGAAACGTTGATTTATCCGGGTGAGCGCTTTGGAATAGCGGGTCCGCTGGCCAGCATCCGGTTAAAACTGCAGCGCAACTGCCTGCAGGATTTGGCCCTGCTCGAAAGCGCTGCCCAAGCGGGATCCCGTCCAGAGGTGCAAGCCGAAGTGGTCCGCCGATTCAACGGCACCCGCCTAGCCGATTGGATGAACACCAAGCCTGCATTAACCGAAAAGCCAGTGCTGGAATGGAACAATACGGATATCGATGAAGCCATGCAGCCCTACGAAGCCCGCTTCGCGCGGATACAACCCAAGGCCTGGCTTCGAGTCCACGAATACGCAATGGAAATTTCCAAATGACGCGACTGCTGCTATGCGCGCTTCTCGCCTGCCCGGTCTACGCCGCGGACGCTACAATACTGGCGCGCGAACTCGATGACATTGGCCGCATCGCCACGGTAATGGTAGACGGCGATCTCTGCCAGCGCATCCTGACTCCGCGCGCGCTGCAGTACATGTTTCGAAAAGACCCTCGCGACCAATATGCCGACAGCAACAACTACGACGTGGACGATGAATCGTTCATTCGAACCAAGAAGACGCTGATACGGCTCGCGCAGTTGAGCCAGTTCCCGGTTGACGTCAACCTCTGGATGCCGCTTCCGGGCACCCCAACCAGTATCCATGTGGTGATTCGCAACCGCCGTGAGATCAGCCAGTTTTGGGAATGGGGCAAACTGCGGCAGGAGATGTTCCCCGCAATGAAAGTTGTTCTGGATACGGGCCGCCGTATCACGGTGAAAAATAAGCCCGGCTACATCTCAGTGCTTGCGCCCGTGCGGAACAGCGTGGGAGACATCGCAGGATTGGTTGAGGTGGCCGGCCGCCTGCATCCGGACGAGCGGGAGAATGTCAAGTAATATGCGGATTCTGGCCGGATTGGTTTTCTGTTCTGTCTGCATGTATGCGGCACAGCCCTACTACGACCGCACCCACACCTCCAAAGTATTTTCCGAAGATCGTACGTATCGAATCTTCCTGCCGCCCACTTACAGCGACTCTGCCCGGCCGTATCCGGTGATTTACTATTTCCATGGCCACAGCGACCGTTACACGCTGGAAAAATACGATAACGGGCTCGATACCGTGCCCAAGATCATCGCTTTCGTAGCGAATCACGATGTGATCGTGGTCTCGGTCGACGGTTACGTCGCGCGTGACTATACGGGCTTTTACGGAGGCACACCGTACGACGTCCGGGTGGAAGGCGGCGACTTTGATTTCGGCGAATACTTCCTGGAGTTAACGCGCCATATCGACGCCACCTACCGTACTTTGACGGACCGCCGCCATCGAGCCACTTCCGGGCTCAGCATGGGTGGGTTCATGAGCCTATATCTAAGCGCCCGATATCCGGAACTGGTCGGCAGCGCCTCCGCATTTAATCCGGGGCCGGAGTTCTACGCCGGGGAAAAAGGCCGCCGGTCGCTATGGAGACCCAAGGATCACGTGCGGAATCATGAACGCACCATGATCCGCCTGATTCGCGCCAGCGGCGATTACATCAGCCAGTATCACGAGGAAACGCGCGCCGCTTACGCCGCTACGCCCAGCGTCGACTTCGAATTTCGTCAGGATGAGTATCATCGCCATTGGGCTACATCAATCGCCGAAACGTTTGAGTTTCACATGCGGGCATTCCAAAATCCCACGCTTGACGCCACGACCGTGAAGTGGAGTTATACATCACCCTTCCGCAGCTTTCAGATTCGCGGCTATCAGGTTGAGACAGATTCCGCCGGGCCCGCGCTGTTGACTCTGGATCATGTAACGCAAGGGGGCTTTGGAATTCGAACCCGGCGTTGGGCACCCGATGGTCCACCGGCCGCGTGCGGTTTCTTGTCGATCCGCACGGCTCCGCTCTATCAGCCGGGTGCGGCCTACCAGATCATTGATTACGATCTTGCGCGCTCCGCCAGTACGGTGCAGGAACAAACCGCCTCGCACGAGGGACGGCTTGCACTCCGCTTAAACTGCGCTGGCCATGAGATCGGAATTGCGGGTCCAGGCGCTGGGGCGGAAGCCTTAGTGTTGTTGCCTCTCACCCTGAAAGACCATCTTCGGCTTCCGGCGGGGCAGCCCATCGCGCTGCCGCTCCGGATACTGAATCCCACGAACGCGCCCATTGAGGACATTCGCGCTGAGCTGACTTCCTCTTATCCCACGGTGAAAATTCTGAAAGGTAAAGCGGTAATCGCACGGTTAGCTCCGGGTCAGGTGGCCGCCATCGGCCGGGATTTTGAGATACAACTTACGTCCGGAGAGGGCGATTTCGCGCGCGCCCGATTAGAGCTGAAGCTGACGTTCGGCAGCACCGAATGGAAAGACAACATCGACGTTTTCGTTGCTCCGTCCGATCCGCCAGCGCCTTTGCAAGTCGCCATACTCGATGGCCAAACCGCAACCTTCCCCGTCTTCCGGCAAGGTGGAAATCAGGGTGGCGGGGCCTCCATCGAACGCACTGTTATCGAAGGGAAAGGAAATGGCAACGGGATTCTGGAGCCTGGGGAGCGGGCGACTTTCTGGGTGAAGCTGAAGCAAGGGGTTGATCCATTCGACAAGAACAATTGGTGCCGGGCGAAGGTATACACGGACTCGGCTTGGCTCACCGAGGTTGGCGACATTCAGGAGACCAAGCAGCGCGAATGGACCAGCGCGCAAAGCCGCACCAGTCTGCTGGAGCTTTCTTCCCACGTGCCGCCCGGTACCCAGATCCCGCTGTGGCTGGATTGCGAATCGACCAGTTTCCACTTCACGCCAGACGTGCGGTATGGGGTGGAACCGTTATACCAGGCATTCCAGATCCACAAACATCATATTTTCCTGTGGAACTACCGCTCGGCCCAATCCAAGCGGTAATCGCGGAGGGCCAGTTGATGCGATTCCGCGTACCGGTTGCGCATCTCCAGCAATTTGCCAGCCCACGGCTGCACCGGTAACAACAGTTCGCGGTACACCAGATAACTCATGTCGACCGTGCGATCTGGCAGGTGATCCTTTACGTCGTCAACGTCGTGCAGAAACCGCCGCCCGTTTGCTTCCGCCACGCGCGGGAGCCAGCTCTTCTCCCAGGTTACAGTTGCCTCCTTCAGGACCTTGTTGCGCTGCAGCCGCATCTGCTCGATCAGATCCAGGGCGCGGTCCATCTCCTGCAACACGGCTTTCGCATCCTTTCCCTTGGATGCAGTTCCCAGGTGGCCGTTGATTTGCGCCAGCGTCCCTATCAGATCCAGGTTCTGCCGGCAGAGCCCGTTGATGGCGATAAACACTTCGAGCGTATACCGGTTCCGGCTCACGCGATGCACGTTCTCTAGCAGCAACCCAGCCAGTTCGTCGTTCTCCGCCAGGCGCTCGCCCGCCAATTGGATTCGGCGCGCGTTGCTGCGTTCCCAATCGTCGGTGAAGGGAACCGTCGGCAAGGGCAAGGTCTGATCCCGGGCCGGACGCGCAAGCGTGAAAACCGCGTACGAATTGCCGAAAATCGGTTTTCGGGCCTGCGATGGCCCGGTGTCCCAACTGTCTGACCAGAACTGCGCCTGGTGGCTCAGCAGTTGGAATATGCGGTCCATTCGGAGCGCCTCGGGGCCGAAATGCAAATTGTAAAACGAAGCCATCAATTCGCGCGGGTCGGCCCCTGGGTTCCAGGCGGCTGAGGTAGCCGTGGCATAACCCAGCCAGAACGTTTCCGGGTGCAAGCCCATATCCGCCCAGCCTGCCACCACCGCGCCGATCAGGTCAGAATCCTGGCGCGAGGTGTCTGTCGCGATTTTCCCGAACGCCTCCGCTACCCGCCCTGGCCGGCCAAGGGGCGGAAAGTAATCCGGAAAAAGCTTCTCTTCTCCCTCAATCGAGGTATAGATCATCTGGCGGATCCCCAGCGCCTTGTACCTGCTATCCACGGCCCGGTCCACTTCGCCGTTAATGATGTAACGCGGCAGACCCGGCAGATCGTCCGGCTTCAGCGGATATTCGCCCCAGAAGATTACCTCCCTCCCCTTGCCGCGCAGGTGTTCCGCCGCTTTGGTGACGAATTCAGCCAGCAATTTGCCTGGACCGCCCAGCTTGGTCGCCGCCGCTTCCTCCTGGCACTGGGCATTGTTTGCCAGCCCTGCATAGTAGGCTTCGTCGGTGGAAAGGTAGAAATACCGGCCGCCCCGATTGGCATCAATCAGATTGTCAAACATGCCGAAGAGCAGTTTGTATGAATCTGGATTCGTAAGACAAAATTCATAATTGCTCTCGGGATATTCACGCAGCTTTTTGTACTCCGGGTGTTTCAGAATAAACGCAATATGTCCAGGCGCATCCAGATAAGGAATGACCTGAACGTGATACCTCAGGCCATAGTCGGTCAACTCCTGGTACTCAGCCGGGCTCAGCGCCTGAGGTTCCACCAGCGCAGGAGCACTTCGAAATTGAAAGTGTCCTTCGAGTTTCAGGGCAAACCCGTTGATTTTATAAAATGCGGCTTGACGGATCGCGCGCTTCAGTTCCGGCAGGCGCTCCAGATGGTGCGCATCGTCCCACAAGATCTGTCTTAAGCGCATATCGGGCCAGTCTATGATCTGTCCCTGTGGCAGATAAGCCGAATTCAGCATCTGCACCAGAGTTTCAACACCATAGAAGAGTCCCGCGCTGGCGTTGGCAGTGATGGAAATCTCAGCATCCGATAGATCCAGGCGGTAGGCCTGAGCCGCCAGCGCTGGCCTATCCAGGTCGACCGCCGGTCCCAACCGTACCGAGTCCGG
>JBBQUE010000010.1:0-15644 GCA_038212805.1 Bryobacterales bacterium
GGATTCACGCAGCACCGGCCACCAGCCATTGGTTGAGTAGTTAGCCAGTTGAACGAAGTAGAACGGGAAGGGGCCCTCGCCCCAGGCATGCCGCCAATCCTCAATCATGTCGCTGAACAGGCGGCGGTAGGCGTAGGCATGCGTGGGGGAGGCGTTCGATTCGCCCTGGTACCAGATGGCCCCGCGAATGGCGTAGGGCGTCAGCGGAGCGATCATGGCGTTGTAAAGTCCGGCGGGGGAGTTCTGATGGCCAGGGCCAACGGGCTTGCCGGGGGCGTTGCCGGTCTTGGTTTCTTTCCACTTGGCCAGCGCGGCTGCGTATTTCTCCTGCGCTTGGGGGAAGCGCTCCAGAGCCGCCTGCCAGTCGTCCATGATGAACTTCAACGCGGCATCGCCTTGCATGGTGGCCAGGGTGGTCCAGGATTGCGCGGGGGTACCGCCCCAGTAGGAATTGATGACGGCCACGGGGATGCCTTGCTTCTCAGAGATCTCGCGGGCGAAGAAGTAAGCGACGGCCGATTGGGGTGGAATCGTCTCTGGCGACGACAGCACCCAGGCGCCGTGCACGTCTTCAGCGGGCTGATCGGCCACGGCTTTCTTCACCAGGAAGAAGCGCAGGTTGGGGTGGTTGGCAGCGGCGATTTCCTGCTCCGCGTGGTTGGTTCTCGACATGGGAAATTCCATGTTCGATTGGCCGGAGGAGACCCACACCTCACCCACCAGAACGTCGTGAACGGTGAGGGTGTTCTTCCCGGCGACTGTGAGATCGGCGGCTGCGCCCGCGGCCAGAGGCTTCAGGAAAACCTGCCATTTGCCGTTGGCGGCCGCCGTGGTTTCGGTGGTCTGTTGCTGGAAGGTGACGCGGACGGCCTCCCCTGGATCGGCCCAGCCCCAGATGCGAACGGGCATCTGGCGCTGCAGCATCATGTGATCGGAGATCAGAGCGGGCAGGCGAACGTCGGCCTGGGCCAGGGGGGCGCAGGCGAGGGCGAGGAACAGGTTTAGGCGTGACAGGTTTAGGCGTGACATGTTTAGGCGGAACATTTTATGCGGAACATTTTTGGCGGAACATTTTAGGCGTAACGTCTCCATTTGAATCATCGCAGTTCCGGGCGGGAAATCTTCGGCGAGGCGCACGAAGAGCGGTAGCCACGGGCCTTCGAAGGCACTTTGGGATGAGCTTCCATCTTTGAGACGTAACCTCTCCAGACGTAACATTTTATGCGTAACAGCGAACTTCAAATATACGCGCTTCCTCGATTCCATTGGTAGCGTGAATTTCAATGCGCACGCGGTTGGTCTCAATCGCCGGAAAATCGTGACGGTTCACGCGCTGGAAGTTGTTCTTTACCGCGGCGATTTCGCGGGTGGCCGAGACAGTGTAATCGCGCACGGTTTCGGGTTGGGGGGCGCGCAGGATACCCTTCTGGGAATCTTGCGACGTGAGCGTAAGCTGGCGCTGGAAGCCGCTGTCGAAGGTGATTTGAATCTGGCGCAGGCGTTGCGGCTGATCCCAGCGCAGCTCAATCCACGCCGGTTGACCGGCGAGCACCGGGGCAGCCCAGTGGTGAATCTCCACCGGCTTTCCCTTGGCATCGGGCAGGTCGCGGGTGAAGCCATCCAGAACCAAGGCAGCCTTGGCCGCGCCGGTTTCAGCGGACGCGGTAACGGTAGCCTGCCGCGCCAGATCGTGCGCATCGCGATTGCGAGCGTCTTTAATAGATTGATCGTTGCGCAGCAACGTCTGCTGCAGGCGGGCCACTTTCCGCGAATCCTGCGCCAGGGCACGGGGAACAATGCCGCTCTCCACGCACTGCGCCGCGGCCGTTCCCACGGCTTGGCCGATCACCGCGCAGGTGGCCAGTACGCGCGCGGAGGTGAAGGCGGTGTGGGTAGCGCTGATGTTGCGCCCGGCCATCATCAGGTTGGCGATGTTGCGGCTGTAGAGCGATCGCAATGGGATGTCGTAAACCTCCGGTGGCCGCAGCACCGTGTTGGGCGGCAGGTCCGGACGGTCAAACCCGCCGGGCGGATGATCGTCCATGGGCCAGCCTCCGATGGCGACGGCGTCGTCCAGGTGCCCGCCCATCAAATTGTGCTGCGTGAGAATATGATCGCCCAGCAGGCGGCGGCCACCACGCTTGCCGGGCATCATGCCCACCCAATCCATGGCCCAGTAGCGGCTGTCGGGAAAATCGCCACTGTTCTTGATGTAATCCCAGACGCCCATCACGATGGAGAGCAGTTCGTAGCGGATAAGTTCGTTATCGTGGACGATGTCGCGGTTGCCGCCCCATTCGATCCACCAATAGCCGTACTCCCAGGAATCGATTTTGCGATGCCGCAGTTGTTCCTTGCCGATCTTGCGGGCCCACTTGGGCGGGGTGAACGGCATGGGGCTGCGGTGCAGGCGGGAGGTGAACAGAATGCTGGAGCCCAGCGTTTCGTTATCGGCCTTTTCGGGCGCAAGGGATTCGTTAAACTCGGCGCGGGTTTCACGGCCCGTGCGCATTTCGGCGCCGGCCTCCAGGCCCAAGCGGGAATCGCCTGTACAATCGCAGAAGATCTTGGCTTTGATGCGATAGAGATACTCGCTTTTATCGCAGCGCGCGATGGCTGCCTGGATGCGGCCGTCTTTCACCTGGGCGGCATAGAGCACGGTTTCGAGCAGCAGCGTGATGCTGGGTTCGCTGACTACTTTATCGTAGAGCAGCAGATCCCACAGTTCCCAGCAGCGCTGCGGATTGTTGACGGCGTCGGCCAGCCGGATCTCTTCGATGATGCCGCCTTCGCGCCAGCCCGGGCGCCCACTGTGGGAGTTTGCGCCCACCACGTGCATTTTCACTTCGCTGGAGGAATTGCCGCCCAGCCGTGAGCGGTCCTGGATGAGCACCACACGCGCGCCTTCACGGGCCGCGGCAATGGCGGCGCAGACCCCGGCCAGACCGCCGCCGGCCACCAGGACGTCGGTATCGAGGTCTACCAGGCGCATGTGGGGTTCGGAGAGATTTGCGCCGGGGCCGGCGTTGGGTGGAGCTACCCGGGTAAAGTCAGGCCGGGCTGGTGCCGGGGCCGGAGTCTGGGCTTGGCCCGCATCCGCCAGCACCGCCAGCGAATAGCCCCCGATTCCAATTCCATTGAAGAAGTTGCGCCGGTTCATGCTCTCCATCATACTTCTAAGTTTAGAACATCTGAAATATTTAGTTTGCATGCACGGGCGGGTACGGCTATCGTAAGAGGGTGGAACTGGTTAAGTTACAACGCGAACGCGCCGTCGATTCGGTATACCAGGCTCTCCGGCAGGCCATTGTGACTTACCTGATCAAGCCGGGCGAACGGTTAAACGTGGAAGAACTGGCTGAGAAGTTGGGCGTGAGCCTGACTCCGGTTCGCGGAGCGGTGCAGCAGTTGGCCACCGAGGGCCTGGTGGAAATCCGCCCGCGCAGTGGAACCTTCGTGGCCAACCTGAGCGCCCAGGATGTGGAGGAAACCTTCCGTATCCGCTGTGCCCTGGAATGCCTGGCGGCCACCGATGGCGTGGAACATATAAAGCCCGCCGGGCTGAAGCGGTTGAAGGAATTGTTGAGAGCCTTGCGCAAGCCGGTACGCGGCGAGGAAGACCGGCAGGCGCACGAACAAGCCAACACGGAGCTGCACCAGATCATCGTGCGCGCTTCCGGCAACCGCCGGTTGATTGATATGTATGAGGCGCTGAACGCGCATATCAAAATCGCACGGGTGCACGCGGCGGAAGAGAACTGGCAGACGCGCTTACACGACGAGGAAGCGGAGCATGCGGCTATTGTGAAGGGCATTGAAGAGCGCGATGCAGCGGCGGTAAGCGCGGCGTTGCGAAAACATATCTACCGGGCCAAGGATGCCCTGGTGGCTTCCCTGCGGCAGCGGGAAGAGCAGCAGGCCAAGTGAAGATTCAATCGATTGAAGCCATTCCGGTAAAGCTACCGCGGGAGCGCCCGAAATCCGTGGGCACGGCGGGCAGCCCTACCGGATTGGACGATACGCCGGGCGATTATAAATGGTCCGCGGTGTTCCCGGTGCTGTACGCGGTGAACTTTGAGACCGCGCTGGTGCGGGTTACGTTGGACGATGGACGCGTGGGCTGGGGTGAGGCGCAGGCTCCGCTGGCTCCAGAAGTGGCGTGTGCCATTGTGGACCGGCTGCTGCGCCCGGTGCTGCTGAACGCGGGGTTTGACGGGTCTATCGAGAATATCCAAACGTTATGGGGTCGCATGTACGCCACCATGCGGGTGCGCGGGCAGACCGGCGGCTTCATGCTGGACGCTATCAGCGGGGTGGATCTGGCGCTATGGGATCTGGCGGGCAAGATTCAGAACAAGCCGGTGTGTGCGCTGATTCCCGGTTCGCGCAACCTGGACCAGGTGAAGGCCTATCACAGCGGAGTACCGGGCGCGAACGTGGCGGAACGGGTGCGGAACGCGCTTACGCTGCAGGCCCAGGGTTTCCAGGCGTTCAAGCTGTTTTACGATTGCGGGCGCGATGAATTCCTGACCACGGTGGCTGAGCTGCGGCGCGCGCTGGGCCCCGGGGTGGCGCTGGCGGTGGACGCGCTGTGGCGGCTGACGCCGGAGGACGCGGTGGAGTTTGGCCTGGCCCTGGACCGTTGCGGAGCCCTGTGGCTGGAAGCGCCGCTGGCCCCTGAAGATCCGCTGGAACATAAGGCGCTGGCCGGCCGCATCCGCACTCCGTTGGCGCTGGGCGAAAGCTATCGTACCCGCCATGAGCTTGCGCCGTTCTTTCGTAGCGGCTGCATGGGATTCGTTCAGCCCGACCTGGGGCGGTCTGGCTTGACGGAAGGCCTGCACATCGCGAGTATGGCGGCCAGCTACCGGGTGCCGGTGGTTCCGCACGTCAGCATCGCGATGGGTCCGCAGATCGCGGCCGCGATCCATCTGGCGGCGGCGATTGCCAATTGCGATCTGTTGGAATATAACCCCAATGTGTTTGCGGTGGCGAACCAGCATCTGGTTGAGCCGTTAGGATTTGCGCAGGCGGCCTATCAGGTTCCCCGGGGGCCCGGCCTGGGTTGCGAAGTACGGTTACCTTTATGAAAACTCTGCGGGGCGTGTACCCGATTCTGAACACGACGTTCCAGGAAGACGGATCGCTGGATCTGGCCAGCCAGGCACGGCTGGTGCATCATCTGATGGATAGCGGAGCGCACGGGCTGGGCCTCTTCGGCAACGCCAGCGAAGGCTATGCGCTGAGCGGCGCGGAGCGATCCACGCTACTGAAGCTGATCCACAAAGAGGCCGGCGGGCGCGTGCCGCTGGTGGCCAGCACCGGGCACACGGGCACGGACGCCGCCGTGGAACTGAGCAAGGATGCGGAGGCGCTGGGCGCGGACGCGCTGATGGTGATGCCGCCCTATTTTCTGAAGACCGACGCCGACGGTTTGATGCACTACTTTGAAGCCATCAGCAGGGCCGTGAACATTCCCATTATGGTTCAGGACGCTCCGCTGATGACGCAGGTGGCCATGCCGGCCGCACTGCTGGCGCGCATGGGGCGCGAAATTGAGAACGTGAAGTACGCCAAGGTGGAAGCGCCGCCCACGCCCGCAAAAGTTTCGGCCACGGTGCTGGCGGGCGGCATTACGGTATTCGGCGGGTTGAACGGGCAGTTTTTAATTGAGGAGTTCAACCGGGGCGCGGTGGGCACCATGCCCGGGAGCGACTTGACCAGTAAGTATGTGGCGATCTGGAATTGCCTGGAGAAGGGCGATCAGCCAGAAGCATGGAGACTGTTCACGCAGGCACTGCCGCTGATCCGGTTTGAACTACAGCCGGGCATGGGCGTTTCCGCCATGAAGCACAACCTGGTGGCGGCCGGCGTAATCAAATGCCCGCGCGTGCGGCACCCCACCGTTTCCCTGGACGCCCGCAGCCTGGCTGAGCTGGAATTTTTGCGCAGCTGGACGGCATGAACCTGCGTTGGTACATCGCCGCGCTGCTGTTCTTGTCGTCGGTGATCAACTACATCGACCGGCAGACGCTTTCGATCGCCGCGCCGGTGTTGACGAAAGAACTGCACATTTCGCCGATTGAATACTCGAATATTCTGCAGGCGTTTTTGATCGCGTATACGGTGATGTACCTGGGCTCCGGCTTCCTGGTGGACCGGTGGGGCACGCGCATTTCCATGGCGGCGTTCATGGGCTGGTGGTCATTGGCCAACATGCTGCATGCGTTTGCCAACAGCGCATTTCAGTTGGGCGCGTTCCGGTTTCTGCTGGGCGTGGGCGAGCCGGGCAACTTCATGGGCGCGCTAAAAGTTACGTCAGAGCGGTTTCCGCCCAAGGAGCGCGCATTCGTCAACGGCTTAGTGAACGCGGGCGCGTCGGTAGGGGCCATTGTTGCCGCGCCCATGGTGGTCTGGCTGATGGTGCGGTTCGGTTGGCGGTCGGCTTTCGTGATTACCGGGGCGCTGGGGTTCGTGTGGCTGGCCGCATGGCTGATGATTTTCCGCGGCCCGGAAGCCGTAATGGAGCCCGCGCCCGTATCGCCGGTTAGTCCGCCCATCCGTAAAATAGATCTGCTGCGGTACCGGCAGACCTGGGGGTTGATGCTGCCGCGCCTGGTATCGGACCCGGTGTGGTGGTTCTATCTCTTCTGGCTTCCGAAGTACCTGGTGGAGCAACGCCATTTCACGGTGGTCCAGATGGGCATGCTGGCGTGGCTACCCTACTTATCGTCGGACCTGGGGGCGATGGCGGGCGGCATGGCGTCCGGCTATCTGATCAAACGAGGCTGGCCGATTCTGAAAGCGCGGAGCCGGGCGATGCTGCCGTGCGCACTGGTAATGCCGCTAAGCCTGGTGATTGCTTTCACGCCTTCATCGTTGGTGGCGCTGGCGGTGATCTGCGTGATCACGTTCGCGCACATGGCGTGGAAAACCAATTTGATGACAGTGACGAACGACATCTATCCGAAAGCGGTGGTGGGCTCGGTATCCGGCATCATTGCGTTCGGCAGCGGACTGGGCGGTACACTCTTCACCAATTTCACCGGGCAGGTGGTGGAACGCTTTTCTTATCAGTGGATTTTCATTGTGATGGGCTTTCTGCACCCGCTGGCCTATGTGTTGTTCCGGTGGCTGGTGAGGGATGAGAATCTAAACTTTTGCTCTTTACATGATTCCGGGGATGTGACATCTTAGATAAACCGGGGTCACAGAACACAACACTATGTACACACGACGTTCCGCATTGGCGGGTCTGTTCGGCGCTGCCACGCTTGGCTCAAAGGCAGCTTTTGGGGACCAGTTGGCAACGGTCGGGTTCAAGGCCGACACGGGGCCGATCCGCTCGGAATGCGGCGTGGGCGCGCTGATGCCGTGGGCGGATTCGTTGTGGGCGGTTACTTATAACAGCCATACGAAAACCACTGGCACCGGGCTGGGGCTGTACCGGATTGGCGAGGATTTGAA
The DNA here is from genome assembly GCA_038212805.1 of Bryobacterales bacterium. Taxonomy (GTDB): domain Bacteria; phylum Acidobacteriota; class Terriglobia; order Bryobacterales; family Bryobacteraceae; genus JANXQZ01. Next base: position 7,468 of record JBBQUE010000010.1, read on the forward strand.
ATCGGAACTGGTGCATGTCCACAACGGCACACACGCCAACCGGTTCATCCACAAACAATCGAACCAGTGCTTCATCGGGCCCTACGCGGTTTCGATGGGCGGGGCGTGGAAGTTCATCCCGGAGCTGGCGGATCACCGGCTGACCTCCACCATGCAGCATTTGACGGACCCGGCCAATCAGGTCTACGTGCTGACCATGGAAGGGCTGCTGTTTGAGATGGACGTCACTACGCTGAAGCCGCGCCTGGTGGTGGATCTGGTGAAGCAGTTCGCCATCAAGCAGCGTCCGCACTTCAAGGGGGGCTACACGGCGCAGGGCCGGGTGGTGGTAACCAACAACGGCTTCTACGAATTCGGCGATACGCAGGCCGGCTTGTTTGAGTGGGAGGGCGGGACCTGGCGCGCCTTGTCGCGCAAGCCCCACATGGATGTGGCGGCGCGCGAAAACATGGGCAACGTGATGTTCGCCACCGGCTGGGACGAATCGAGCGTGCTGCTGTGGGCGCTGGTGAAAGGCAAGTGGCAGCGCTACCGTTTGCCCAAAGCCAGCCATGCGTTCAGCCATGCGTGGCAGACCGAATGGATGCGCATCCGCGAAGTGGAGACCGAGCATTACCTGATGGACATTCAGGGCATGTTTTACGAACTGCAGCCGGTTGCCTTCGAAAACGCTATCTGGGGCGTGAAACCAATCTGCCAGCACCTGCGGGTGATTCCGGATTTCACGGCTTTCCGGGGACTGCTGGCGCTGGGCGGCAACCAGACCTCGCCGAACCAGGACAACAACGCGGTGGTGGGCCAACCGCAATCCGGGATCTGGTTTGGGAAGACGGACGACCTTTGGCAGTGGGGCAAACCGCAAGGGTGGGGCGGCCCGTGGCGCAAGACCGCGGTGAAAGCGGGCGAGGCATCGGACCCGTTTCTGATGACAGGCTTCGGCAATAAGATGCTGCACCTGAAGGCCGACCGCGCGGCCAACGTACGGATTGAAATCGATTTTCTAGGCAATGGAAGCTGGGAACTGTACGAGAAGATCCCGGTGAATGGCTATGCGCGGCACATATTCCCCACGGGATTTTCAGCGCATTGGGTGCGTTTGATCCCGTCGGTGGGGTGCACCGCGTCGGCTGAATTCATGTACACCTGAGACCGGCCTGGCGGCTTGGTGCTCCAAAAGATGACGAGGCAAGTGTGAAATATTGTATTTCAGTTCTGACGACCCTGGCGCTAAGCGCGGGGCTGTGGGCCCAACAGGGACGGGGCACGATTCAGGGGGCGGTGACGGATACGTCCGGAGCGGCGGTGCAAGGCGTTGCCGTGAGGGTGGTAAATGACGACACCAACCTGGTATTCGCCACGGAGACGAATGGGGATGGCTACTTCTCCGCCCCGAACCTGAACGTGGGCAGGTACACGGTTTCGGCCGAGAAGACGGGCTTCCGCAAGTCTGTGCGATCGGGCCTGGTGCTGCAGGTGGATCAGCGCGCACAGGTAGAATTGCGCCTGGAGATTGGCCAGATGTCGGAGGCGATTGAGGTGAAGGCCGAAGCGCCTTTGGTAGAGACCGGCACGTCGTCCGAAGGCAAGGTGATTGATAACCGGCACGTGCAGGAACTGCCGCTGAACGGCCGCAATGCGCTGGCGCTGACGCTGCTGACGCCGAGCGTGAAATCGAACGCGGGCCCCACCAATGCGGGGTTTGGCGACCGCGGGATTCAGTTGTCGTCCATCTCCATCAACGGCGGGCCTAATTCGATGAATGGCCAGTTGCTGGACGGGGGGAACAACATCCAGAGCTATATCGGGGAGGTGGCCATCAACCCCGGGGTGGACGCCGTGGAAGAGTTCAAAGTGCAATCGGGCGCGCTGCCGGCCGAGTATGGATTTACGGCGGGCGGCGTGATCAACATGGTGACGAAATCCGGCGGGAACCAGTTCCATGGCACGGCCTACGAATTCTTCCGGAACGATCAGCTGGACGCGCGCAACACGTTCGCGGCCAGCAAGCCGCCGTTCCGCTATAACCAGTTCGGCGCGTCTGGCAGCGGGCGCATCATCAAAGACCGCACGTTTTTCTTTGTCAACTGGGAGCGCTTTTATTACCGGCGGGCGCAAGCGAACGTGGGCACTTATCCTACCGCCTTGCAGCACGGCGGGAACTTCTCCGATCTGCTGGATACCTCAGGAAAGCAGATTCCGATTTACGACCCCGCCAGCACCGCGACGGCAGGCGGCATTACCAGCCGGCAGATCTTTCCCGGCAATATTATTCCACCCAGCCGCTTGGATCCGGTGGCGGCCAAGATCAACAATTTTTATCCGCTGCCGAACCGCACGCCCACCAATGCGTTCACCAACGCCAATGACTACGGCCGGTTGAGCAACGAATCGCGCTACATGCAGCAGTACACCATCAAGGGCGATCATCGCGTCAGCGATATGAATACGCTGTCGTCGCGCTACTCGTTTTTTAATCACCAGGCGGATAATGGTACGGGGATCAATCCCAACCCGGTGGTGACGTACCGGGACGACAACCTGAAGAACTGGAATTTCGTGCTGTCCGATACGCACACGTTCACGCCCACGCTGATCAACGAAGCGCGCATTGGCGTGACGCGCGGCTACTTCCCGTTCATCGTGCGGAGCTTTGGCGGCGGCTGGCCGCAAAAACTGGGGCTGCCTTCCATTGTTCCGGCCGACACGTTCCCGGGAATCAGCAATGGCTTGCCGGGTTTCAACACGGGAACGGCGGGCGTTCGCGGCAGCGTGAACTGGCAATTTCTGGATTCGGTGACCATGATCCGCGGCGCGCATAGTTTGAAAATGGGCGTGGATTACCGGCTGCTGCAGGGTAATAATCTGCAGCGTGCCTCACCCTCCGGACAATACAATTTTTCGTCCGGGCTGACGGGCAATCCCAACACGCCGGCAGGCACGGGATCGGCCTATGCTTCTTTCCTGCTGGGCGCGGTTTCAAATGCCAGCGTTACCACGCACGTGGGCGAATCGCAGCGCGGCCATAGCCTGAGCGGGTTCTTTCAGGACGATTGGAAGATCACGCGCCGCCTGACGGTGAACCTAGGCCTGCGCTACGATTTCCAGGCGCAGACGGTGGAAAACCGGAACGGCAGCACCAATTTCGATCTGGGTTGCAAACTGCCGAATGGGCTGTCCGGCTGCACGATTTACGCCGGAGTGGACGGGCAGCCGCGCTCTTTCCGGGATCCCGATTATTCCAACTTCGGGCCGCGCGCCGGCTTTGCCTGGGACCTGTTTGGGACCTCGCACACGGTGGTGCGCGGCGGTTACGGCCTGATTTACCCTTCGCAGATGTGGCGCGAGAACTACGGGAACGCCGCGGGATTTGCGCAGACGGCGACCAGCTATGTGCAATCGAACCCGAACCTGCCGGCCTTCGATTTGCGAATCGGGTTCCCGTCCGCGCCCATTCAGCCTTTAGGGAAAGCGTTGGGCCCGCAGCCGTTCCTGGGACAGAACCCGGCCATTGACGAGAAGAACGGACGCATTCCGCGATCAAACCAGATGACGCTTTCGGTACAGCAGCAGCTGGCCGGCACTTGGCTGATTGACGCGGGCTATTCGGGCAACATTGGAAGCGGGTTCACGGCCGGCAGTTACGACCTGAACCAGTTGGACGATCAGTATTTGAGCCTGGGCGCGGCGCTGCGGCAACAGGTTCCGAATCCGTACGCGGGCCTGGTGCCAGGCGCATTGGGCGCGGCCACCATTACGCGGCAACAATCGCTGCGGCCCCTGCCGTATTACAGCGGCATCTCGATTCGCAATCCGCGGCTGGGCGCGTACAATTCCCACCTGATGATTTTGAGCCTGGAAAAGCGGATGTCGCATGGGTTGAGCGCGCTGGTTTCTTTCACCGGAGGCAAGGTGATTTCAGACAGCCTGGCGAACCCGGTGAACTTCGGATCCATAGAGCAGGCTAACCAGATTAACTTCCAGGACGGCAAGTACAACCGGAAGCTGGAACGCTCAGTAGACCCTACCGACGTGGCCAAGCGGGCGGTGGTAAGCCTGCTGTATGAGCTGCCTTTCGGGCGGGGCTCCGGCAGGGTGAGCAAGTTGCTTGGGGGATGGCAGGTGAATACCATCGGGGTGATGCAGACCGGCCTTCCGATTCTGATTACGGGCGCGAATAACTTTTTGGCGAACCGGCCGAATTCCACCGGGAAATCCGCGAACCTGGACGTTGGCGGGACCGCGCAGCGCTGGTTCGATACCACGCAATTCATCAATCCGCCGGATTACACGTACGGCAATGTGGGGCGGGTGCTGCCCGATGTGCGAGGTCCGGGGACGGTGAACTGGGATCTTTCGGCGATTAAGAACACGCGCTTCATGGAGCGATTCAACCTGCAGTTCCGGGCGGAGGCGTTTAACTTCCTGAATCACGTGAACCTGGGCATCCCGAATGGCAGCTTCACGGCGGGGACAAATGGGAAGAATATTAATGGGGCGTTCGGGACGATTACCAGCGCGCGGGATGCGCGGAATATTCAGTTTGGGTTGAAGCTGATTTTCTAGTTTCCGGTACACCCAGGGAGGCCTTGCAACGATCGAGCATAATGCGTCACTATTTAGCGTGATATATCTTGCAAGGTCTCTCCCTTTCGTTTTATCCCTGATCGGGCTGGCCGCTTCCGCCAGCGCCGCTATTCCCGAGGAATATTTCCAGGCCATCCGCGCCAACGATATGGCGGCGCTGAATCGCCTGGTGCCGGCCGGCGATATAGATAAGGCTGACGCCAGGGGTGTTACTCCGCTGCACTACGCAGCACTGCAGGGCAACGCGCAATCTCTCAAAATACTGCTGGATGCCGGCGCGCATGTCAACGTTCAGAACCTCTCCGGTGCCACTCCTTTGTTGCTGGCCGCGTCGTCTCCGGAGAAAGTAAAACTGTTGCTGGCCAAGGGCGCGGACCCCAAGATCGCGAGTAAGATGGGCCGTACTCCGCTGATGGTTGCCGCCGGACGGCAGGGCTTAGCCGCCACGGTGCAGGCACTGCTGGAGGCCGGCGCGGACCTGAATGCCACCGATGTAAGGGGCGGCGATGCAATGGGAGATGCCTCCTCATCTGGCGGCATCGAGACCGTGAAGCTGCTGTTGGCCAAAGGCGCAAAAGCGGATCAGGCCGATAAAGCTGGCTTCACCCCGCTGATCCATGCGATCGGGACAGGCGATACGGAGATGGTCAAGATGCTGCTGGCCAGGGGCGCGAATGTCAACGCGGCCAACACGTTCGCGGGGATGGTGATGAAAGGGCCGGTTGCCCTTACCAAGATGACCGCGCTGATTCTGGCGGCGGAGCGCGGTTCGCCAGAGATGGTTAGCGCATTGATCAAAGCGGGCGCGAAAGTGAATGCACAGGACAGCCGCGGCGTCACCCCTTTGATTGCCGCGGTGGCGTCAGAACATCAAGATATCCGCGTGATCAAGCTACTGATCGCAAGCGGCGCAGACGTCAACGCCGTGGACCCACAGACCGCGCGCTCCGTTCTCGGGTGGGCGCGTCTGTTCGGTTATCCAGCTACTCTGAAGGCGCTAGAGGCAGCGGGCGCGAAGAGCGGCAACCCGGAAAGCATGGTGGCAAAGGCGCCTGTGCGTTCGGCTGGGCTGGCGGCGAACGACCCCGGCAAGGCCACGGAACAGGCCATGGGACTACTGGCCAAATCCTCCGCGCAGTTCTTCAAGGAGACCGGTTGCGTCGGCTGCCATCATCAGTCGATGGCGGCCCGGGCGGCGGGGGCCATGCAGTCCCGGAATAGTGAATCCGCCAAGCTGGCCATGGCGGAAATGGGGCGAGGCGTGACCGCCCTTAACCCGGATCAGGCAGGGTGGGCCCAGTTTGTGGACAGGGGTGGCGATGTGGACGCGCTAGGTAATACGCTGCTCGGCTGCAGCGCGGCGGGCCTTCCCGCCAATGGATATACCGATTCCGCAATCCACTACATCGCGGGCCGGCAAAATCTGAACGGGAGTTGGGGCCTGGAAGGGATAGCTCGCGTGCCGGTGGAATGGAGCTCCATCACCACCACCGCGGAAGCCATCCGGGCCATGCAAGTTTACGGATGGGAGGCGCGGAAGGCCGAGTTCGATGAACAGATCGCGCGGGCCCGAGTCTGGCTGCTGAAAGCGGAGCCGCGAACCAGCTACGAACGCGCGGACCAGTTACTGGCCTTGCACTGGTCGGGCGCTTCCCCCGCCGAATTGGCCCACGTTGCGAAGGCGCTGCTCAAGGACCGGCGGCCGGATGGCGGCTGGGGCCAGAATCCCTACCTGGAATCCGACGCCTATGCCACCGGCCTGGCGCTAACCGCGCTGCGCGAATCCGGCCAACTGCCGGTCTCAAGCGCGGCCTACCAGAAGGGCGTAAAGTTCCTGCTGCGAACCCAGTTGGATGACGGATCGTGGTACGTCCGCAGCCGGGCACCAAAGTTCCAGCCCTACTTCCAAAGCGGTTTCCCGCACGATCACGATCAGTGGATCTCAGCAAGCGGCACAGCGTGGGCGGTGATGGCGATCGCGCCCGCGGTGGATGGGGCCAAGGTAGCACGGCGCGAGTAGGGCTTATGGCCAGGCGCATGGGGTAAGCAGTGGTGGCTGGTCGAAGATCTTAGGCTGGTGCGGGGCCTGTGGCAAGCGGAAGGTAAAACGCAACTGACCTTGGGGACAGAAAGGATGGCCCTTCGTTGGCCAGACAGGTGGGCACGAGTCGTTACTCGAGGTGAAGCTCGGGAAGACGTTTATGAGTTCCAACACCACGTCCCTCCCCCCGCGGATCCGAAGCGAACTGGGCGAAAGACCCGGCGCGTACAACAAGCGGTCTTACTTGGGTCATCACCAGGATGAGATGCTTATGGCCGAACTCGCGGCGCGGCATTACCAAGGAGCCGCTCGGGGAGCGAGCTTAAACAGTCTTCCACGTTCTGGTAGATACCGGTGGAATACTTCAAGCTCGCCCTGCCAGCGTATGAACAGACGGGACCAAAGGCCGGCAAAGCGGTGACCAAGCTGTTTCAAAAGGGATGGCACGCCTGCCCTGCGATGATGGAACCGGAGGCGGTCCCATTGCTTGCGAGCAGAACGTTTGTAGAACAAGCCATGGTCTACTTCGACTTATGCTCCAAGTCAGCGGAAACGCTCTTTCGGTGATTCCATATCGCGTCATCTCGCAAGCCAGTAAAGCTCGCATGAACGCCCGGTAGAAGTGTCCGCTCCCGATCCAGCGCCCGGGACGCTAAAACTCCGTCAGCGGCGGCACGCCCACGCCCGTAACCACTAAGGCGAAATCCTGCGGCGGCTTCAGCAAATTCGTCACCTTCACGAACACGAAATACGTGCCGGGCTGGGCGTTCTGGATCCGGATAGCTTCCAGATTATTATTCCCATCGGTCAGGGTGAGAGCATCTGGCAGGTTTTGGTTGCCCAGAAACGTGGTGGAGCTGTCCACGTGCTTCACAAACAGATTCAGATCGTTCTGCAGCGAGCGGGCCGGCGCATCCGTATAGGCCAGGCAGATGCGCAGTTCCTGAGCCACGGCCGGCAGCACGAAGCGGTAGCGCTTTTGCTGCCCGGTGGTGGTGAACTGGAACGTTTTCCAATCGTCCACGAAGCGAACTTCCAAGCCCGGTTGCGAGGCATTCGGGACGGCAAAGGCCATGGAGACACGCCCGTGGCCCTGATGATAATTCGGCCGGCCCAAGCTCTTGGCCGTGGCGTCCGCGCCCGTCAGCCATTGGGTGCTGTTCACCAGCGTGGCTTTCAGCAGAGCGGCGCTGGGTTCCGCATGCCCGGCAGTCTGGACGTAATATTGCCGGATCAACGCGGCGCAACCCGCCACCAGAGGCGCGGCCATACTGGTGCCGCCATCGAACGCATAATGCGGATCTTTGGGTAGGCCATGCACCGGAAAGAGGCTCCAGAAGTTTTGGGCCAGCGACGATTTGGTGGAAAGAATATCGGTGCCGGGCGCAACCACATCGGGCTTGATGCGGTAATCGGTACAGGGTCCGCGGCTGCTGAACGCGGCCAGGGAATCGGGATCGCCGGAGATGGTTTCGGTGGCGATAGGCGGGGACGGGAACGAGTTGGGAAAGCCTTCGGCCCAAGTCATGGCGGACTTGGGACCATCCGGGCG
>JBBQUE010000011.1:0-15261 GCA_038212805.1 Bryobacterales bacterium
CCCCCCCTCAACCCCCACCCCCTCCACACCCCAAGCGCCCTGGCCGCGAAAAAAGATCCCGCCTTCCCCCAGCAACTCCGAGACCTGCTCCCCGCCGCCGCCGAAACCACCATCATGACCGCCACCCAAACCGGCAACCAAAACATCTCCACCCAAATCAAAGGCGATTTCTTTAAAAACACGTAAACGGTCCTCACTGCGGTTCTTACAGATGTTTACCCGGAAACCGTTCATGTTCGAAATTTAGGTCTGAAGTCTTCTCCCGATCCCAAGTATGGGCATACAAAGACTCCCAAATCTTGGAACACCGCAGCGGTGACCACAACAAAGCAATGCTAGAGGCACATGCCACACCATCATCAATGGAAAATGGTAGTCGTCGACTCCGGGCACATATCAAGGTTCACCAAAGCAGCGCGCTCAACACACTGTGACATACTCAGGCAACGTGTCAACCCAACGGGGAATACAATCCGGCAATGCCAATATCCTTATTCAAGTTGAGGGTAGCCATAATTCCATCACCGTGGGCTCGGGATTTGCCCCCCTCCTCACCCTTACACCGCATCGCCTTTGTACCTTCCCTATTCGGAAAGAGCTAGATATTCTCAATCCCCATTGCGAGGCTATTCCCTACGTCCGCCGCCCAACAGAACGACAGATGGTCGACACTTGGCTGTTGTCCCCAAAGCCGGTCTCGATCCTCCCAGTAGCGGCTCGCGGCGGTGCCGGCAAAACCCGTTTTGCGCTCGAAATCTTGAAGGGGCTTTCGAACCTGGCTCCCGTGCAGAATCAGGCTTGGGACGGCGGAATGGCAAACCACAATGAGCTCCGCGCACTGGAATCCACACCCGGCTTTGTGAATGTGGAGTGGGGGGCGCCCACGATTATGGTCCTCGACTACGCTGCTTCCTGTACCGAAGCCCTGAAAGTACTTGCACGGAAATTGGAATTGCGTGTCCGTTTTCACGAACGCGCTGCCACTGCCTTGCCCCCTTTGCGCCTACTTCTGCTGGAACGCCACGCCCATGCTGAGTCAGGCTGGCTTGAAGCCTTGGTCGATCGAAGTAAGAGCACCTCCACAGAAGACCTGTTCGAAGATGTGTTGGAACTGGCACCGCTAGTCGCGGCTGAGGAACGTCGAAAGATTCTGATTGACACGATGGTAGCATTCGCCGCCTTCCGGCCGGGTGTCGCGCTGCCGGTCCTGATGGCGCAGGCGGAGTTGGACCAAATCCTGTCCAACAACCAATGGCATGATCCCCTCGGGCTCATGATGGCTGCCGCCACCGCCTCTACCGATGGCTGGGAGAGCGCTTTCGGCCTGAAACGCGCCGGTTTGGCTTACCGGGTTGCAGCATGGGAGGCGGAGCGCATCCAGAAATATGGCGAAAAGGCTCTCCTGCTCCACATGGCTGGGCTGTCAACGCTCTGCGGGGGAATCTCCTCCGATCGGTTGCTCGATTTGGCTGATCGCGAAATAACTCTTATAAAACGACCCCATCCAGGGGGAGCGGCTGGATTGGCTGACCAATTGCGCTCCGCGCTGCCCACTTACCCCCCGACGGCCGGCGTAGGAGCAATTCAACCGGACATTGTGGCAGAAGCGTTTGTCGTAAAGGAACTCCAGACGCGTCACGGTGGGATCGCAACACTGCTCAGGGCAGTAGACGACGACACTCGGTCGGTCGAGTTTCTGCTTCGGGCGCTTGTGGATTTCTCGGAGTTTAAGGTTTGGATAAGCGGCGCCGACCCCTCCAACACGGTTCGCACAGCGCTCGAGCGCGAGTTTCCCGACAAGGTCCTTGAACTACGCAAGGCCTTCTCACTGCTCTGACGATGTGCGATACTCGGAGCAAATGTCGGCTTTGCCTACACAGCCCGGCAACATTATCCTACCAATTCAGGTCGCAGGACAGCCGCACCTGATTCCCGGTCCAGCGCTCACTCTAGAGCCCTATTCCTTCGTCGCCAGGCCGGTCCGCAAGCAACTGGATATCCTTCTCCCGCAATGTGAGGCGATTCCGTTTTTTGGACGAGCGACCGACCTGGAGGTTCTTCGCCAGTGGCTTCTTTCTGTCGAACCATTCTCGATACAAACCGTAACGGCGGGAGGCGGAGGAGGAAAGACTAGACTTGCATTGGAACTGCTCAAGAGTCTCGGTGGCTTGCCCGCCACTCAGGGTCTTGGATGGCAAGGCGGGTTCCTTCGACAGGACGAATTGCGGGAAGCCCTAAGACTCGCAGTTTCCGTAGGTGTGGAATGGGGTAGACCCACCCTGTTGATTGTGGATTACGCTGCCTCCGCAGTGGAGGCTTTAGAATGGCTCATTCGCGGCCTTGCCCGCAGAGTGCGTCAGGATCCGTCACGGATTTTACCGCCCCTACGACTTCTTCTGCTAGAGCGTTATGCGGATACTGGATTTGGATGGTTCCAGGCTCTGAACCGCAAAAGTCGAGCTGAGCCCGTCGAGCACTTTTTTTGTCGGGTAATGGAACTGGGGCCTGTGGGGACGCTTGCTGATCGTTGGCGGATTTTCAATGAAACTGTGTCTGCCTTCGCGCAGTTCCACAACAAAGAGCCAGTTGCAGTCCCAAGTGCGGGCTCATCCTGGGATCACCTGCTGTCGGGCGAGAAATGGAGTAGCCCCCTTGTCCTCATGATGGCTGCAGCTACGATGTCCGTCGCTAGGTTCGACGAAGGGGCCTCCACCGGGGACTCGCCCCACGACGGTGTTGTTAGGAATGCCTCGTTTTCCGATACGCCCGACCCATCACTGCAGCTTTCTCGAGTGGAACTCGCTAACCGTGTCGCGGAATGGGAGATTTCGCGGGTGGGACGCTTTGCCTCTAGCAGATCGGAGAAATCGCTTTTGCTGCACTTGACAGCTTTTTCGACGATGTGCGGTGGCATAGCGGACGGCCAGTTGATCGAAATTGCGGCAAGGGAACTGGACGCGTTGAACCTATCTTATGCCGGTGGGGTGGGAGAGCTGGTGGGCCGATTGCTCGATGTGATACCGGCGCATTCCGCGAACCGCCCAGGATTGGGTATTGTTGAGCCAGATCTTGTCGGGGAAGCCTTTGTACTGCGAGTGCTGCAAAAGCCTTTTCAGGACGGCATCGCGACCGCGCTCCGCAGTACTTGGCAAGGGCCGAAGGCTGCTAGTTTTCTAATTCAGTGTTTGGCCGACTTTGCCGAGGCAACGGATTGGTTAAAGAACTCGGATTCGTCAGTCAAATTGGACCTGTTGGATCTACTCGAGAGCAAGCTCCCTTCGGAGACTACTGAGCTGCGGGAAGCAGCCGCCACCATTAATGCGGCGCAACTCCAATTGCGTCAAGTTCGTTTGGACTCCACAGAAGATCAAGCCGTGGAGGTCGCCCGGCTAGCCAATAATCTCAGTGTCCGCCTGAGCGATTTGGGACGGCGCGAGGAGGCGTTGAGCAGCGCCCAGGAAGCCGTCACGCTCCTGCGTCAATTGGCGGCCACACGCCCGGACCTCTTCCAGCCGGATCTGGCCATCTCGCTCAACAACCTGGCCATCAGGCTGAGCGATCTGGGGCGGCGGGAGGAAGCGTTGATCGCCGCCCAGGAAGCCGTCAAGCTCTACGGCCAGTTGGTGGCCACCCGCCCGGACGCCTTCCTCCCGGATCTTGCCATGTCGCTCAACAACCTGGCCAACATGCTGAGCGCTCTGGGGCGGGGGGAGCAGGCGTTGAGCGCCGCCCAGGAAGCCGTCACACTCTACCGCCAATTGGCAGCCACCCGCCCGGACGCCTTCCTCCCGAATCTGGCCGGGTCGCTCAACAACCTGGCCAACATACTGAGCGATCTGGGGCGGCGGGAGGAAGCGTTGAGCAGCGCCCAGGAAGCCGTCACGCTCCGGCGGCAATTGGCAGCCACCCGGCCAGACGCCTTCCTGCCGGATCTTGCCATGTCGCTCAACAACCTGGCCAACAGGCTGAGCGATCTGGGGCGGCGAGAGGAAGCGTTGATCACCGCCCAGGAAGCCGTCACGCTCCTGCGGCAATTGGCGGCCACCCGGCCAGACGCCTTCCTACCGGATCTGGCCATGTCGCTCAACAACCTGGCCAACACGCTGAGGGCTCTTGGTCGGCGGGAGCAGGCGTTGAGCGCCGCCCAGGAAGCCGTCACGCTCCGGCGGCAATTCGCGACCGCCCGCCCGGACGCCTTCCTCCCAGATCTGGCCACCTCCCTCAGCGTCCTCGGCGACTGCCAAGCCGCCCTGGACGACTTCCCCGTCGCCGCTGCCAGCCACCACGAATCGTTAACCATCCTCGCCCCATTTCTGGAACGCTACCCCGCATCCTTCGCGCGCCTCGCCCAAGCCATAACACGCGACTACCTGGCCTGCCTGGAACAAGCCAACCAGCAACCCGACACCGCCCTACTGCTCCGCATCAACGCCGTCCTAAACTCTGCCGTCCTAAACTCAGGAGAACCCCATGATCCCGATTGACCAACTCGCCGCCGTCGCCATCCAATTTCTGCAAACCCACTACTGGCTCGCCACCATCCCCATCGCCGACGCAGCCTTCAAGGAAGCCGGCAAATCCATCTACGCCTTCCTCGCCTCCAGCCTTACCACCAAAGCCGCCGCCGGAGCCCTGGAAGACGCCAACGCCAACCCCGCCGAACCCCTCAACCTCAACGCCCTCCAGACCCAAATCGCCCTGGCCGCGAAAAAAGATCCCGCCTTCGCCGAGCAACTCCGCGCCCTGCTCCCCGCCGCCGCCGAAACCACCATCATGACCGCCACCCAAACCGGCAACCAAAACATCTCCACCCAAATCAAAGGCGATTCCAACCGCATCCTCTTCAAGAATCCGTAGCCCCCCGCTCACCGCGTCTGCCACGAACTCTCCGTCACCTGCCCCTCGGCATCCGCCACCACATTGACAATCAGCAAACCAGACCCCGGCGGAAAATTCCGCGAAGGCGGCGACTTCCACACATAAAACCGCCGCTCCCTACCCTCAACCACCTCAAACGGACTCCCGAAAATCTTCAGCGCCTCATCCACCGGACGCCCTTCCATACGTTCCAGCGCCGCCGTCACCCACCGCATCCTGCGCCGGTCCCGCGCCCGCAGCAAATATCGCCGCACACCGGTGGCCGCGATGAAAGCGTATAACAGAATAAAGAAGACAATGATCTCAACCACCATGCTCAGTTCCCATGGTAAGGCTAGCTTCCTGGCTCTCCTTCTCAGCCTGGCTGCCGTTGCCCAAGTGCGCGTCTCCACCGGCGCACTCACGCTGCCCACGTACGAGGAAGCCGCCCCGGACCCCAACCCGCCGTTCCCCATCTTCTCTCCCGATGGCCCCCGGTACTATCCCTACACCACTCGCAACGGCTACACCACCAAGCTGGCTAAGGTTACCTGGCGGACCGTCGAACTCGAAAACGAATACCTGCGCTGCACCATCCTCCCCGATCTCGGCGGCCGCATCTACGGGTGCGCCGACCGCATCTCGCGCCACGATCTCTTCTATACCAACCCGGTCATCAAGAAAAGCCCCGTCGGGCTTCGCGGAGCCTGGGCCGCTGCCGGCACCGAGTTCAACTTCCCCATCGGCCATAGCTGGACCACCGTCTCCCCCGTCAATTTCTCCACCCGCCAAAACCCGGATGGCAGCGCGTCCGTCTTCGTCTCCGATACCAATCTCGTGGATGGCATGCGGTGGCAGGTGGAAATCATGCTGCGCCCTGGGGTTGCCGTCGTCCAGCAGCGTATCACCCTCAGCAACCCGACTCCCATTCGCCGGGGCTACTACTGGTGGAACAACGCCGCCATCACGGCTTATGAGGATACCCAATTCACCCTCCCCTGCCACCTCGCCTCCGGCCATGGACAGGCGGATGTAGAACCCTGGCCCGTCAGCAAGGGGGTCGATTTCAGTCTGCTGGCCAACCATAAATCTAACGGGCTGGCGCGCTTCGCCGTAGCCTGCAAGGAACCCTTCATGGGAGTTTATTCCGCCCGCGAAGCCAGCGGCACCGCCCATTACGCTGACCCATCCGCCGTCCCCGGCAAGAAACTCTGGTCCTGGGGCACCGGGCAGTTCGGCCGTGAGGCGTCTAAGACGTACACCGACGATGGCAGCCAGTACGTCGAACTGCAGGCCGGAGTTTTTCGCGATCAGGAAACTTTCGGCTTCCTCAACCCCGGAGAGTCCAAGCGCTTCACCGAATACTGGATGCCCATCCACGCCATCGGTGGTATCTCCCGGGTCACCCCGTCCGCCGCCGTTTTCATGACGCGCGCCGGATCTGAGGTCCGGGTCAACTTCCAGGTCTACCGTGCCCTGCCAAACGCCACCATCCAAGTCGCTTACAGCGATCACACGGTGCTCGCGGAGAAACTCACCTTGGATCCGGCCAAGGTCGAAAAGCGGACTATCTCCAACGCTAAGCTCGGAACACCCTATCGATTCGAATTGCGGGATGAGCATGGCGAGGTCCTGCTCGCCCACACCGAAAATTTCTATGACGCCCTCACCGCCATCACTCCGGTCCACGAAATCCGTGACCCCGGCTGGGTGGCTGAGTCCGAAGGCAATCTCCTGCTGGCCTTGAAGCAGTACGGCACCAAAAATCCCCTCGCTACGGGCCGGGTGCTGCTCGCCTTGAACCGGTTTGACGAAGCCCTCCAAGCTCTCCTCAGAGCTCCCACCAGCCCGGAGGCCCACCATTATCTAGGCCTGGCCTACCACTACTCCGGCAACGACGAGAAAGCCCGCGCCGAATGGTCCGCGGCCCCCCACGACAAGCTGTTTGGGCATCCGCGGGGAAACTTCCAGGTCTCCGCACTCGAACATAATCCAAGCCCGGACGCACCACATCTTCTCCACGAAGCCGCCCTGCTAATGGAGAGCGGCCGTTACAAGGAAGCCGTCGAACTCCTGAGCTACAAATCGCCCCAGGTCCCCCCGCAACAACGCGAACCCGGGGTGCCCATGCCCCAAGACAATCCGCTGATTTCCTATTACCGTGGCTATTGCCGCCTCAAGTTGGGGGAGTCGCCCAAGGAAGATTTCGCCCTCGCCGCCCGCCAATCCCCGCAGTACGTTTTTCCAAACGAACCTGGGATGGCCCCAGTCCTGCGCGCCGCCATTGCGGCTAACCCCAATGATGCCAACGCGCATTACCTGATCGGTTCGTTTTTTCTGGCCGGCGGAGCCATCGATCCCGCCGTTCAGGAATGGCAATTAGCAGTGAAACTCAACTCCACCGCACCCGGCCTGCACGCCAGTCTCGGCCGGCTACAGCGCGATTTCCGTAAGGATACTGAGGCCGCCGTCCAGACCTTCCGCGAAGGAATCAAGGTGGATCCGCACAACACCGTGATCCAGAATTCCGTAAAACTCGATCCCGCCAAACCCGACGAAATTGCCGCGCTGGCACTCACCATGCTTGAGTCGGGACGGCTCGCCGACGCCGCCGCTCTCTTCACCGAAACCAACTTTCCCAAGGAACGCCAGAGCGATCTGGTCCGAACCGCCTTCATCGAAGCCCGCCTGCGAACCATTCAGGACATGGCCCAACGCAAGCGCTGCCCGGAAGCCCTGGCCTGGGTTGATACCATCGGCGACGAAGCCCCCGGCGTCCCGTTCTCTCTCTATGGATTTGCGAACGTTCTGAAAACTCCCCGGATCCAGTACACTCTGGGAAATATCCAGTCCATCTGCGGCGAACCCAAGGCCGCGAAGAAGTTCTGGACCAAGGCCGCCAAGTCCTCAGGCGCGTCCGCCGTGGACTCCGCTTACACCGAGATGGCCGCCGCCGCACTCGAAGCGAACGAATCCAAACGGATCGCAGCCATGGCAAACCTCCGCAAGGCCCTGGGCCAGCCAACCGACCCCATGCTCCGCTACCTCAGCCAGATACTTCCACCATAAAACCGGACGGGCTCTCCAACCCATTCCCACAATTCCAACACCTATATCTCCAACCCCTGCAACAAATTCCCTCAAACACAGATCTCTCCCAAGCCATTCGTCTGCTATTCCTAAAGCCGAAGGAGCAAGTCCCCCCAATGTCCAAAAACCGCACCATGATCAACCGGTCCAACGCCCAGAACTCCACCGGACCCAAATCCGCCGAAGGCAAATCCAAATCCTCCCTGAACGCCCTACGCCACGGCCTCACCAGCCAAGTCGTGGTCATGCCCACCGAAGACCTCATCGCTTACCTGGACCACACCGGGTCCTTCCACACCGAATATTCACCCGTAGGCCCCACCGAAATCCACCTCACCCAAACCCTGGCCGATTGCGCCTGGCGTCTCAACCGCGCCCGCGCCCTCGAAAACAACCTCCTCACCATTGGCCTCGCCTCCCAAGCCCGCCGCCAGCACCAGGACAATCACCACGAAATTCAGGACGCCCTGGCCACCGCCGCCGGCATTGAGGCCCGAACCCGCCAACTCGCCATGCTCTCGCTCCACGATTCCCGCCTCAACCGCCAGTTCGATAAAACCCTCACCCTGCTGAAATCCCTCCAAGCCGAGCGCCAAACCCGCCACCAGGCCGACCTCGAAATCGCCGCACGCCTACTCCAACTTCATGAAACCGAAACAACTTCCCCCTACGACCCAACCCAAGATGGCTTCGTTTTTTCAACCCAGGAAATCGAAACCTACCTATTTCGCAAAAACCGCAAATCCAAGGCCTTCCACGCCGGCCACACCCGCGCCGCCTGACAAATCTTGATAAAATAAAGGCCATGAAAATCCGTGCACTCACCGCTTTGCTTTTCGTCACAAGCGCGCTCGAAGCCGCCTCCACCTCACACGGCATCACGTTCTACAAAGATGCCTTGCCCATACTCCAAAAGCGCTGCCAGGAATGCCATCGTCCCGGCGAAGCCGCGCCCATGTCCCTGCTCACCTACAAGGACGCCCGCCCCTGGGCCAAGGCCATCCGCCAGGCCGTAATCTCCAAAAAGATGCCCCCCTGGTTCGCCGACGCGCACTTCGGAAAATTCTCGAACGACCGCTCCCTCACCCAAGCAGAAATCGATACCTTAACCGCCTGGGTCGATGGCGGCGCAAAGGAAGGCGATCCCAAACTCGCCCAAGCCAACCCGACCTTCGCCGAGGGTTGGGCCATGGGTAAGCCGGACGTAGTCATCGAAATGCCCACGGCTTTCAAAGTCCCCGCCAGCGGCACCATTGATTACACTTACATCGTCGTCCCCACCGGCTTCACCGAAGATAAATGGGTAGAAAAAGTCGAGGTCCGTCCCGGGGACAACTCCCGCGGAGTGGTCCATCACATAGTTCTGATCAACCGCCCGCCCTCTTCTGGATTAATGAAGGGCATATCCCAAGGTGTCGCCTTCACCCCGCCGCACAATAAAGAACCCGCCAATCGCCCGGTCGACAACGGCAAAGGATCCTTCTTCGGCCTCGGCACGGATGGCTCGGAAATGGTTTCGGTCTACGTCCCCGGCGGCATGCCCTACGAAACCAGGCCCGGCCAGGCACGCCTGATCAAAGCCGGCAGCGACCTCATCTTCCAGATACACTACACCGCTAACGGAACCGAAACCCCGGATCGCAGCCGCGTTGGCATCGTCTTCGCCAAGCAACCGCCCAAGGAGCGCGTGGTGAACACTTTCATCATGAACAATCGCCTCCACATCCCGCCCGGCGCGCCGGACCACCGCGTGGATGCGCTGGTGAAGATCAACGAAGACGTGGTCCTGCAATCGCTCTTCCCGCACATGCACGTCCGCGGCAAGGCTTTCGAATTCGTAGCCAGGTTTCCCACTGGCGAAACCCAAACGCTGCTCCGCGTACCCAGGTACGATTTCAATTGGCAGCTCACCTACGATCTCGAAAAGCCCATCCTGCTCCCCAAGGGCACCGAGATCACGGCCACCGCCTGGTATGACAATTCCCCCAATAACAAGTTCAACCCGGATCCCAAGTCCGACGTCTACTGGGGAGATCAAACCTGGGAAGAAATGCTCGCCGGCTTCGTCGATTTCGTCATCCCGGCCAATATGAACCCCTCCGATATCGTCCGCGGCAAGCAGACGGTGGCGCGGCAATGAACCTCGCTTTCGCCCCAGCCGTGCTGCCGGATAAGGCGCTGGCCCAAGCCCGCCAAGCCGACGAAGCCCAGGCCTAAATGTTCCACCTCAATGCCTTCCTCTTCAGCGTGGATTCGCCCTTGCCGCGGGAACGCCAACGTCAGGAAGCCACCGGACTCCCGGCCGGCATCCAGATCATGAGCCCGAATTGGGAAGACGCAACCCCCGTCACCTTCGCCGGTTTGCTATCGCGCGAGTTAGGTGGCTTCGTTCGGCCGCCTGGATTTACTAAGTGAAATTCGCCTGCTTCCTCATGGCGTGCCTGCCTCTGGCCGCAGCCGATTTCGCCGCGTCCGACGCCCAGGCATTTCTCAAACGCCAGTGCCTCGCCTGCCACCAGGGCAAGGCCGCGGTCGCCGGAGTCAACCTCGCCCAGATCAACGCGGCCGGAAATCTACGCGAACAGTTCCCGGTCTGGGAGCGTCTGCTGGCCCGCGTCAAGGCCGGCGAAATGCCGCCCAAAAGCATTCCCGGTCCATCGCTCAAGGAACGCGAGGCCTTCGTCACCTGGACCGAATCCACGCTGCGCAAAGCTGTATGCGCCTCCGACATCACCCCGGTCCAGACCCCCATCCGCCGCCTGAATCGCGACGAGTACACCGCCACCCTGCGCGACCTGCTCGACATCCACGTGAACGCCGGCCAATCCTTACCCGCCGACGGCGCGGGCGGCGAAGGCTTCGATAACGCCGGCGAGACGCTGTTCCTCTCGCCCATCCACGCTGAAAAATATCTGGAAGCCGCCAAGCAGGCGCTCCGCTACGCGGCCAGCGATCCCAAAGCCCGTGCCAAACTGCTGCCAACGCCTGACGCCCGCAAGAACATTGAAGCCTTCCTGCCGCGCGCGTTCCGCCGTCCCGCCCGCCCCCAGGAAACCGAACGTTACATGAAGTTGGTCCAGGCCGCCCAGAAGCGCGGCGAAAGCGTTGACGATGCAGTTCTCTATGCCTTCCAGGGCATCCTGATCTCACCCCTGTTTCTATTCCAAACCGAAACATCGCCCGACTACGCCATGGCTTCGCGCCTCTCCTACTTCCTGTGGGGAAGCATGCCCGATGAAGCCCTGTTCAATCTTGCCGCGCACGGCAAACTGCACAACCCGGTGGTGCTGAACGAACAAGTGGCGCGCATGCTGAAAGACGTGAAGGCGCGCGATTTCTGTGAGCGTTTCATTGAGCAATGGCTGAACACCCGCGAACTCGGCCGCGACATCAAGCCCGATCGTACTCTCTTCCCCGCCTACTACGACGCCGAACTGCAAGGCGCAATCCGCTACGAACCGGTGCTGTTCTTTCAGGAACTGCTGGCCGAAAACGAATCGCTGCTCAACCTGATCGATTCCGACTTCACCTTCCTCACCAACAAACTGCAGAAGCACTACGGCCTCAACGCCGATCCCAAGCACAAGCTCAGCCAGCAACCCCTCCACGTGGATCTGCCGCCCGGCAGCCATCGGGGTGGCGTACTCGGTATGGCAGCCGTGCTGGCCGTCTCGTCCTACCCGCAACGCACCAGCCCCGTGCTGCGCGGCAAGTGGATTCTGGAGGCCATGCTGGGAACGCCCCCGCCGCCCCCGCCCCCCAACGTCCCAGCGCTGCCTGAGGCCCACCCCGGCGATGCGGCCATGTCCATCCGCGAACGTCTGTCGCAGCATCGGAAAGATCCCGTCTGTGCCAGTTGCCATTCCAAGATCGATCCCCTGGGCTTCGCGCTCGACAACTACGACGTGCTGGGCCGCTACCGCACGGAAGACGCCGGCCAGCCCATCAATGCCAGCGGCCAACTGCCCGACGGCACGGCCTTCAACGGACCCGGCGAACTCCGCAACGTGATGCTGGCGCGCAAAGATGCCTTCATCCGCAACCTGGCCGCCAAGCTTCTCGGGTATGCTTTAGGACGAGGGCTGAAGTTCGAAGATCAATGCCTGGTGGATCAAATCGTCGCCGAAACCCGCCGCGATGGCTACCGCGCGCAATCCCTGATCCGCGCCATCGTGCATAGTCCGGCGTTTAATTCTGCTTTTCAAAGGTGAACTGATGACCCTGACCCGTCGAACTCTGCTCCATGGCGCGGGCGTTGCCCTGGGCCTTCCCTGGTTGGAGGCAGCCGCGCCCCAGCCCAAGCCGCCCCTCCGCTTCGCCGCGCTCTACATGCCCAACGGCGTGCATCCCGATCAGTGGACGCCCCAAGGGCAAGGCCGCGACTTCCAGCTTTCGCCCACCCTCGCCCCGCTCGAATCGTTGAAGCAGGATCTGGTAGTCCTCACCAATTTGTGGAACGAAGGCAGCAAGGGCGGCGATGGCCATTACGTAAAAGGCTCGGGCTTCCTCACCTGCACCACCATCAACAAAACGCTCGGCCTCGATGTAAGCTGCAACGGCATCTCGCTCGATCAATGGATCGCGGCGAAGATCGGCGCGCAGACCCCGTTGCCTTCGCTCGAATTAGGCACCGCGCCGGACACCACCGGCGTGGATAAGAACGTCGGCTACACGCGTGTTTACGGCTCCCACATTGCCTGGAGCAATCCCACCACCCCCCTGGCCCGCGAGATCGATCCCCGGCTGGTCTTTGAGCGCCTCTTCCGCGCCGCCAACCCCGGAGCGAACGACGGCGCGCAGGATACGCTCCTGCTGGATCGCGTGCTCGATGACGCGCGCCAACTACGCCAGCAGGTAGGCGCGTCCGACCGCCATCGCATCGACGAATATCTCTCCGTGGTCCGGTCGCTCGAACAGCGTCTGGAACAGGCCAGCCGCCCGGAGCATTCCGCCTGGCGTCCCCGCGCCCCGCTCAATCCCGCCGCGAAGCCCGCCGGCATTCCCAAGGAACACGCCGAGCATGTCCGCCTGATGATGGACATGACCGCCCTGGCGTTCCAGACCGACACCACGCGCGTCTGCACCTTCATGTTCTCGAACGAAGTCAGCAATGAGAACTTCGCCTTCGTGGAAGGTGTGAAGGAAGGCCACCATTCTCTCTCGCATCACCAGAAAGATGTGGACAAAATGCGCCAGTATCAGTTGATCAATCGCTGGCACGTAGCCCAATACGGCTATCTGCTGAGCAAGCTAAAAGATATGCGCGAAGGGGAGGGCACGGTGCTGGATAACTCCATGGTGCTCTTCGGCTCTGGCATCCGCGACGGCAACGCGCATGACCCGCACAACCTGCCCATCCTGCTGGCAGGGCGCGGCGGCGGCCGCATCGCCACCGGCCAGCATCTCAGCTTCACGCCGGATACGCCCCTGTCCAACCTGTACATGTCGGTAATCGGAGCTTACGGAGCCAAGGCTGACCGGTTCGCCGATAGCACCGGCCCGCTCTCGGGCGTATTAACGTAGACGGCAATGGCGGATCATCGGCAGCCGACAGCCGCTGCAAACTCGTGACAGGCAGGTCTATATGATTTAGGCTGAAAGATGGAGAGGAGATCTTTATGCATTTAGACCTTGAAATTCCTGATGATCTCGCCGGACGCCTAGGCGCTCCCGGCATCGATCTGTCGCGCCGGGCGCTGGAGGCTTTTGCGTTGGAAGAATACAAGACCAAGCGCATATCGAAAGCCGAGTTGCGCCGACTTTTAGGAATTGAGACCCGCTATGATCTCGACGGCTTCCTGAAAGCCCATGATGTCTGGATCGACTACTCACTCGACGACGCGCACCGGGATGCAGCCATGCTCGAACGGCTCGGATTCTGACGGGTGACGCGTGTTATCGCGGACACCAGCCCGATCAATTACCTGCTGCTGATCTGCCTTATTGATATTCTCCCCGTTCTGTTTCACAAGGTCATTTTGCCCTCCGTTGTGGAGACAGAACTGAGTCACCCGAAAGCACCGCTTGTCGTGCGTAACTGGATCGCCAATCCTCCTGCTTGGGTGGAGATACGCCAGACAGGTCCCTACACTCACGAAGCTGCACTGGCTCGTCTCGACGCCGGGGAGAAGGATGCCATCGCTCTCGCCCTTGAACTGTACGCCGATGTGGTGCTGATGGACGACGAGGAAGGCACTTTTGCCGCCCGCGCCAAAGGATTCGAAGTCACTGGCACGCTTGGTGTTCTCCAACGCGCCGCGCGGCGGCGGATCATCACGCTTGACAACGCCTTCGACCAGCTCAAGCGCACGAATTTCCGCTTCCGGCAGGACATCATGGACGCCATACTCGCAGAGCAACAACGCGACAGCAAGTAGTTACGAAGCCGCAACGTGTTGACACATGTACCAGACGGTTTCTTTCCCTTGAACCCTTTCTTCCCCCCCAGACTGTTATCGGTGAAGGGGATGTTCCCGAGGCTGGAAACATATTGATATTTCTGTTTTGTGAAAGTGCATCCCTGCGGCGCGGGGTCCTCTATTCTCGTACGCTCTACCTCTCCTGGTGTGCCAAGGATGAGAATGCCACGCTGATCAACGGAAGGGGGCGCGCCCTCACAGTAGATATAGCCGGCATCGATGTTGGCTTCAGCGAATGCACCGTTTTTGGCACCTAAGAACGCTTGCGTGATATTCGCCTGAGTGTAGAACACCTCCTCGGAACGGCACCCCGGCGGATCGGCCATCAAAGAACCTGAAAGAAGACACATGGCAACCAACGGCAAGGCTGTTATGAACAGAGACCTGACAGAGTTTGGCTTCACGTTGGCGAGACTACATCATAATCCGGTCTGCGTCCGCCGCTACGGTCTCACACCAGGACATCGGCCGCTCTCGGGCGTATTGACGTAGACGGCAATCTCGCCCTTGCCCCACGTGGTCTGGCGGCCCACGCCGGTGAATTGCGCGGCCGTCAGGAACGGCACGAACTCCGCCAGGTCGCCGTCGTCGTCAATGTGGTACTCGGCCATGCCTGTGAACCCGCCCAGCGAATGGGTTTGTTTCGTGCGCGTACTGAAGCGCGCAACGGTTTCGTACCCCAGCTCGCAGCGCGTCATCCGCACGGCCGCCGCCCTCCGTCCAAAGGCCGCGAAGTCCATCTCCAGCGGGCCCCCGCCATACAAAGCCCCCAGAGTACTCAGCCGGTCCCGGATGCGTGAAATCAAAGCGCCGAAGTCCGGGCGCTCAGCCAGTTGTCGCCCCGCCTTCAGCTCCATGAGAGTGACGAAACGGACCTGAAGCCGCTCCACCCGGT
>JBBQUE010000012.1:0-14175 GCA_038212805.1 Bryobacterales bacterium
TGGTCGCTGCCTCCTGGCGGGAACAACGCGCCATTCATCTCGAAAAGGAGCTCATCGATCTGAAAATGCAGGAGCAGCAGCGCGAGATCGCCGCCAAATTCAACGTCATCAACCACGCCGCCCGCACCGCCCTCGCTTACACCGGCGCTTGCAACGTGGACAAAACCCTGGCATCCCTGCAAAGCGGGATTTCCGAATGTGGACGTCAATTCGGCCGGGCTCTCCGCGATTTGGAAAAGGTACGCAAGATTCTCGCCGCCCAGTCATCCTCCGAAATCGTAAAGGTACAAAACGAACCTAAATCCACCCCGGAAGCACCCAAACCAGGGAACGAACCCGCCCACCCCGTGCCTGCACCCAAGCTAACCCTGGTAAAACCCGCCGCTCCGGCGCCCGAATCCGGGATCGAACCCAACTCCATCCCCGAAACCGATTCCAGCCCCTACCGCCCCATCCAAATTCCGCTCAATCCCAACGATGCCAGGTAAGTAACCACGCCGCACCATCCACGTACCGGGCCTTCCACGCCACCACTCCGTCTCCGCACCGAACGTGGAAGTGGGAGCAACCGTCTAGTTGTTGCATCCGGTCAACCATCTGAGCGTAAGGTCTTATCCGCGTCCATCTGCGTTCATCCGCGGCCAGTTTCTTCGTCTTTCGTCCCTCTCATCTCCTCGGTCACCTCACAAAGTGATAGCTTAATAAAGAGCAAAATCCAACATGAATCGCCGCACCTTCCTCGGCTCCCTGGCTACCGCCGCCCTCGCATCCGGGGCACCAGCCTCCCCCAAGCCAAACATCATCGTGATTCTCGCCGATGACATGGGCTTTTCCGACCTCGGCTGTTACGGCTCAGAGATCGCCACGCCCAATCTGAACGCCCTTGCCCAAGCGGGCGTGCGCTCCACCCATTTCCGCAACACCGCCCGTTGCTGTCCCACCCGGGCCGCGCTGTTGACTGGCCTATACTCCCATCAGGCCGCCATCGGGCACATGATCGGCGATTACGGCGTACCCGGATACCGCGGCGATCTCAGCCACAATGCCGTCACCATCGCGGAAGCGCTGAAGCTGGCCCAATACTCCACCGCCATGATCGGCAAATGGCACGTCACCCCGCCCGATCCGGACAAGCGCGAGAACTGGCCGCGTAAGCGGGGCTTCGATTATGCCTACTCCACCATCGTCGGCTCCAACCACTATTTCGAGCCTCATCGTTTGATCCGCAACGACGATTACATCCAGCCCTCCGGAGATTACTATTACACCGATGCCCTCTCGGACGAGGCCGTCGGCTACATCCAGCGCCAGAAGAACGCCTCTAACCCGTTCTTTATGTATCTGGCCTACACGGCGCCCCACTGGCCGCTGCAAGCGCGCGACGAGGATGTCAAGAAGTACTCCGGTCGGTACGCGGCCGGCTGGGACCATCTGCGCGCGGAGCGCTATCAGCGCATGGTGGACACCGGCGTGATCGATAAGAAATGGGGTATTTCACCCCGGGATGAACACGTGCCCGCCTGGGATACCGTGCCTGACAAGGAGTGGCAACAGCGCCGCATGGAGGTCTACGCGGCCCAGATCGAGTGTATGGATCGTGGCATCGGCCGCGTGATGGAGGCCCTCAAGGCCTCCGGCGCGGAGGATAATACGCTGGTGCTCTTCATGTCCGATAACGGCGGCTGCGCGGAAGTAATGAAGAATACCCCCAACGCCGGGTATCCCACCAAGACCCTCGCCGGTGAAACGGTCGTCTGGGGAAATCGCCCGGACGTGATGCCGGGTCCCGCCACCACCTTCCAGAGTTACGGTCCGGAGTGGCCGCATCTCAGCAATACTCCGTTCCGCATGTATAAACATTGGGTGCATGAGGGCGGCATCGCCTCACCGCTGATCGCGCGCTGGCCGCGGCAGTTTAAGGAGCGCGGCGGTTGGACGCATCAGGCTGGCCACGTCATCGATATCATGGCCACTTGCCTGGACGCCGCCGGCGCATCCTACCCGAAGACGTATCAGGGCCGGGCCATCACGCCGCTAGCCGGCCAGTCCTTGCTGCCATCGCTCCGCCAGCCCAAACGCATCACTCCCCGCATTCTGTTTTGGGAGCATGAAGGCAACCGCGCCGTAGTAGATGGCGATTGGAAACTGGTGGCCAAGCACGCCCAACCCTGGGAACTTTATAACCTGGCGGACGATCGCATTGAAACCAAGGATCTGGCTACCGCCCAGCCCGCGCGCGTGAAAAAGATGGAGGCCCAATATCTGGCCTGGGCCAGCCGATCCCAGGTAACGCCCTGGGATGAATTGAAGCGGTCCTGAGCCACCGGCCACGGCCATCGGAAATACGCCGGGACTAACCGGGTCTTTCGAGCTCGAAACCCCGCAACATGAATTTGAATGCGGGCTGCATTTTCAACTCCGCTGCACACCACCGCACGCCCTCGCGTGCGGATTCGGCTTGCGCCCTCCACCAGGGAGTGGAGCCTCCGGTCTGGTAAAACGATTCGCAGACCTGCAGGTGCTTTTGAAATCCAGCCAGCATGCGCGTCCGGTAGTGCGCCGCCAGTTCCTCGGGATCCAGCCCCCTGGCCGAAGCCTTGATAACAGCCGCCGCCAGGATCGCCTCGCGAATCGCATAACCGCTGCCATCGCCGCACAAAGGGTCGAAGCGTAATGCGCCCGACCCGCAGGCCAGCCAGCCAGGCCCACAAGGTGGCCAGCAGATTCGTGGGTGTGCAGGAAAGTGCTGGGCCTCTCCCAGCGTCTCGGCAACCTGCGCGCGCACCAGTTTGCTGGCATCCAGCAAGGCTTCCGGTGTGCCCCCTACGCCCAGCAGCCAAGTCCGGCCCACCGCGTTCGAGACCAGGAACAACCACCCGTTCTCGACGGATTCTACCCAGGCGCTGAAGTGATCGGAAGTGCCCGACAGGGCTACTGGTAATGAGAACGCAATGCGCTTGCCGAACTCTTGCACCGGCAATTGCGCGCCTTCGGGCCGCGCCGCCAGAATCGTCCAACCCGCACAACCAGGTTCCGGAACCGGGGCTTCGAATTGCAGCCGGGCCAGCAGCGTGGCCTCATCCACCGCGATAGCTGAGTGGGGAAGATTCTGCGTTTCGCCGGTTCCCCACGCCACCACTCTATGCCGGATCGGGTGCAGGCCTTCGAATAGCCCAGGGGCTTCAAATACGTCCTGAAACAGAACTTGGGTGCTTGCGCCCATCATAATCACCGGCAGTCTGGGCCGTTCAGGCCCCTTACGCTCCACCGGCAAACCCGCGGCCGTCAACAGGCGCAAGCAGCATTGGGCTGCCACGCCGTCCCCCTGGATAACCACCTTCGCGTTCGCGGACATCCCGCTATTATGCCTGTCTTCAGCGGCGACTTGAACCAGGGCGTCTGCAAGTGATAGACTTCACCCTCAGCCGTTCCACGTTTGAAAGGAGCCGGTCATGCGGCGATTTGTACTCTGTTTCCTGGCTCTCATGCCACTTTTTGGCCAGGTCGACACAGGCAGTGTCACCGGCACCGTCACCGATGCCACCGGAGCGGTAATCGCCGCCGCTCGCGTCGTAGTTTCGCAGGAAGAGACCGGCGGCCAACGGCAAGCTGTAACGAACGACTCCGGCTTCTATTCTGTCCAGGCCCTGCGTCCCGGCCGCTATACCGTCCTGGTAACCAAGGAAGGCTTCCGTCCGGCCCGCAGCACCCTCATTGATGTCCGCGTGCAGGATCGCATTGAGCAAAGCTTCCAGCTCGAAATCGGCGCTACCAATTCCGAGATCACCATCACCGCGTCCGCGCCTCTTCTCGAAACCGACACTTCCTCCCTCGGCCAGGTGATCGAAGAGAAGACCATCACGGACCTGCCCCTCAACGGGCGCAACTTCATTCAACTGGCGACGCTGGGCGCGGGCACGCTGCCATCCACGCGCACCGCTGAGCGTGACAACTTCGTTTCCAATGGCGCGCGGCCTATCCAGAACAGCTACCTCTTGGACGGAGTCGAGAACAAGAACCGCATCATGGGCTTTGATAAAGGCTCGGCCCAAATCGTCCAACCCGTCATTGATGCCATCCAGGAATTTAAGGTTCAGACCTCTACCTTCTCGGCGGAGTTTGGCCAGGCGGCCGGCGGCGTGGTGAACGTCACCATGAAATCGGGCACCAATAAAATTCACGGATCGCTGTTTGAATTCCTCAGAAACGCGCGCATGGACGCCACGCCTTATTTCCAACCGGCCACCGGGGTAAAGCCAAGCTTTATCCAGAACCAGTTCGGCGCCACCGCCGGCGGGCCCATCCGGCATGACCGTACCTTCTTCTTTGGGAGCTGGCAGTCGTCGCGCGAAGTGAATGCGGCCGCCCAGATTGGTACCGTGCCCACGGCGGCCACGGCTGCGGGGAATTTCGGCTCTACTAAGATTTATGACCCCCAGACCACCCGCTTGAATCCCGCCGGGGCCGGCTACGTCCGCGATCAGTTTCCGAATAATATTGTTCCGTTGAACCGTTGGGATCCCGTGGCCGTGAAGTTGATGGCCCTCTATCCCGCGCCCAATCTGCCGGGCACGGTGCGCAACTTCTTCTACAATCCGAAGGAGCGCGTTTACAGCGACCAATACAGTGGGCGCGTGGACCACAGGCTTGGCGATAACGACCAATTGTTCGGCCGCATATCGTTGTTCAAAGGTATCAACACCCTTCCCTCGCCTCTTCCCGCTCCTGCCAACAACTTTTCCATCGCCGAGCCCAGCTCGCAATCCTTGGTGGTGAGCGAAACTCATACGTTCCAAGGCGCGCGTGTCAATGAGTTCCGCTTTGGATACATTTACACGTTGGGAACTCAGGATCTGACCATTGGTCGGCTGTTCGATCAGTACGGCATCAAAGGAGCGCTGAATGAGCCCAAAATTAAGGGCCTTCCGGTGTTTACCATAACGGGCTTCAACTCCTTAGGCAGTCCCGGGTCCGGGAACTTGCCAATCGCCGCGACGGGAAGCAACAACTTCCCGATCGAAAAGTGGGGACGGATTTTCCAGTTCGTGGACAACTATTCTTTCGTGCGCAACCGCCATACCCTCAAAGCCGGTGTAGACGTCCAGAGCGTGAACATGTATGTCTACGCCACCAATCAGGCCCGCCCCACCATTGCTTTCAATGGCGTGTATACGCAGAATCCCCAAAACCGGACAGGCAACGGGAATGCGCTGGCGGATTTCATGCTCGGCTATACATCGTCCTCCACCGTCTCCTCGCAGCAGTTGTTCCAGATCTCTCAGAAAGTGTTCCAGGGGTTCTTCCAGGACGATTGGAAGGTGAACGACAAGCTGACCTTCAACCTGGGCATTCGTTATGAACTCTCCTTGCCGTTTACCGAGGCCAAGGATCAACAGGCGAATTTTGTGCTGGACCCCGGCCCCTGTTTCGGCCAGTTGATTACGGTGGCCAGCCGCGGCAGGTGCGGTGTGGGCCCGGGCTTGGTCTATACCAATAAGAAGAATTTCGCGCCTCGCGTGGGGCTGGCTTATCAGGTTGCGCCTAAGCTGGTGGTGCGGTCCGGCTTCGGCATCTTTTACGGCCGCGACGAGAACGTCGGCATCACCCGCCGGCTGCCCAACAATCCTCCGTTCACCGCCACCACGCAGTTCATCAGCGACCAGATCAACCCCGGCATCATTCTGTCCACGGGCTTCCCGGCCGGTGCCGTGGATCCCAAGTCCGTCGTCAATCCCGAGGTAAATTCGTTCCCGTTTCACAGCGTGGCGCCGTATGTGGTCCAGTGGAATCTCAACGTGGAACGGGAAGTCGCGGGGTTCGTCGCTCAGGTTGGCTATACGGGCTCGGAAGCGCACAAGCTCTATGCGGTGGTGAACATCAATCAGGCCTATCCGGGCACCGGCAACGTCAACGCCCGCCGGCCTTTTACGGCTTATAGCGGCATTCAGTCCTACGGCCCATACTTGAATTCGAACTATCATGCCCTGCTGGCTAAACTGGAGCGCCGCTTTTCGAAGGGCGTGAGCCTGTTAACGTCGTACACCTACGGCCATACCATCGATGGCGGACCCGGAGGGAACGATTCGAACGATCCGGGTCCCCAGGACGCGCGCAATCTGAGAGCGCAGCGCGGAAGCTCCAGCTTCGACGTACGCCAGCGTTTTGTGGTCAGCGGGTTCTGGGAACTTCCGTTCCGCGGCGGCAATAAATGGGTCAGCGCGCTGGCGCATGGCTGGCAGCTTTCCGGCATTGCGGCGGCGCAGACCGGACAGCCGTTCACCGTGACGCAAAATACCGACCCCACATCCACTGGGACCACGGCCCGCCCCAACCGCATCACGGACGGTGCCTTGCCAGCCAGTACGCGAAGTGTGCAGCGCTGGTTCGATACCACGGCCTTTCTGTCGCCCACCTGCATTTGTTTTGGCAATTCCGGCCGCAATATTCTGCGCGGGCCTTCCTCAAAGAACATCGACGTGGGGATCTCGCGTACCTTCAGCATTCGGGAACGCTTCCGGCTCCAATTGCGTTCAGAGGCGTTCAACTTGTTCAACCACCCCAATCTTGGCCTGCCGGCGTCCAATTTGGGAGCGGCGGGCGTGGGCATCATCGGGTCCGTAGTCAATCCGGAACGTCAAATTCAGATGGCTGTCAAATTATCGTTCTAAAGTGGTCAGTGGCAAAGGGAAATCCATGAAAAATCTAACGCTTCTTGCTCTTTTCGCACTCGCGGCTAACGCGCAGAACCCGGTCAGCGTGCGCGTGCTTCTTGGCGTAACCGACGCCCTATCTCTTCCCTGGGATGGATCTATCAGTGCGGAAGGAGCCACGGTTGCATCGCTAGAACCGTGGCGTTTTGAGGATGGCGATCAGATTACTGGTAATTCCTGGAAAATGTCAACGCACCCGATCCGCCTGTTTGGCAATGGCGGCCAGGTGAATGGAAGGCCAGTCCGCAACCTTGTGGCGAACGGGTTCGTGGCTCGCTTGACGAATGCCACGCCTGGGGCTGTTCTCAAAGTGTCTACTTCACAAGGCAGCTTCAATGTTCAGCTGAGTGAAATTCCCTACGGCCAGTCCGTCGCCAAGCTTGAGGGCAAAGCTTTCGTTGACCGCGTTCCGCCCACCACGCAACTCGCCGCCACGCCGGACGAAGAAGACTTCCCGTCCATCGCGGCCGATTCTAATGGCGGCGCGTGGCTTGCCTACCTTGCGTTCCAGCACCATCCCGAGCATGCCCAAATGCGTTTGCCTCTGCGCACGCCTCCCGCCAACTTTTCCAAGCTGAACGCAGCTCCCGGCGGAGACCGGCTGTATGTGCGCCATTACGCGAATGGCATCTGGGAGCAGCCCATCGCGGTAACTGAGCCCGGCGGCGATCTGTATCGCACCGCGATTGCCGTGGATGGCAAAGGCCGGCCCTGGGTGTTCTGGTCTCAGAACCGGAACGGCAATTACGATCTCTTCGGCGCTTCCATTGAGGACCGCAAAGCCGGAACGCCGGTCCAGCTGTCGAAAGATCCCGGGTCCGATATCGACCCGGTGGCCACCACCGATTCGAAGGGCGCGGTCTGGGTGGCATGGCAAGGCTGGCGCGCTGGCCGGGCTGCCATCTTCGCGGCGTCGCAGAAGGGCGATAAGTTCAGCAACGCCATGACCGTCTCGCAGCCGGCCGGCAATGAATGGAATCCCGCCATCGCGGCCAGCAAATCCGGGCGTGTCACCATCGCGTGGGATTCGTACCGCAACGGCAACTACGATGTCTTCACGCGCACCGCTTCCGGCGGGATTTTGGGACCGGAAAAAGCTGCCGCCGCCACCGCGCGTTATGAGGCCTACCCGTCTATCGCCTACGATGCGGCGGGCCGGTTATGGGTAGCCTATGAAGAAGGCGGAAAGGGCTGGGGCAAAGACTTTGGGGCGTACAATACCGATGGCGTCGCCATCTACCAATCGCGTGTGATCCGCATCCGTGGCTTTGAGCCGGATGGCCGG
This sequence comes from Bryobacterales bacterium, assembly GCA_038212805.1. Classification (GTDB taxonomy): domain Bacteria; phylum Acidobacteriota; class Terriglobia; order Bryobacterales; family Bryobacteraceae; genus JANXQZ01. Next base: position 7,996 of record JBBQUE010000012.1, read on the forward strand.
GCGGTGGAACTGCCCACCGACGTGGGCACGGTTCTTCCCGGCATTCCCACGATCCACCCGGAGTTGCCGGGAATTCAGAGCGACCATCAGAATCTGGATGCCGACCTCCAGGCCACCGTGCGGCGCGAGCCCAACCGTCCGGCACTCAACCAACAGAACCCCAAGAATACGATGCCGCGGCTGACCATCGACGCTTCCGGCCGCATCTGGCTGGCGTTCCGCAGCGCCCATCCCATCTGGTGGAATCCGCTGGGCACGGTCTGGACGGAACACGTGGTCTCCTTCGATGGAACCAAGTGGACGAAGCCGGTTTTCCTGACGCATAGCGATAATTTGTTGGATAACCGGCCAGCGTTGTTATCCGTGAAGCCCGGCCAGTTGATGACGGTCGGAAGCGCCGATAGCCGCCGTGAATTCCAACTCGCACAGCGCAACGGGCAAGTGACAGGTAATGAAGCGGAGTTGCGTCAGGATCCCTACAACAACGATCTGTATATGAATGAGATCGACCTGGGACCCGCGCTGAAGCAGGTTGCCGTGGTTGCGGCCAAGCCCCTGGCGCCAGCCGGACCAAGTCCCGGCAAAGTGGAAAGCGCCGCTGTCCAACGCCTGCGCGATTACCGTTACGATGCGGCCGGTGGCCTGCGCCTGGTGCGTGGGGAGTTTCACCGGCATAGCGAGATTTCCATGGATGGCGGCTTCGATGGCTCCATTCTGGACCAGTGGCGCTACATTCTGGATGCCGGAGCGCTCGACTGGGTGGGTTGCTGCGATCACGACAACGGCGGCGGCCGCGAATACTCCTGGTGGATCACTCAGAAGCTCACCGACATCTTCAATACACCGGGTAAGTTCGTGGCGATGTTTAACTACGAACGGAGCGTGGCTTACCCGGAAGGCCACCGCAACGTGCTTTTCGCCCAACGCGGGATCCGGCCTTTACCCCGTCTCCCGATCAGCAAGGCGACCGATCCCGGCCACGCCCCCGACACGCAGATGTTGTTCGCGTATCTGAAACATTTTAACGGCGTGGTGGCATCCCATACCAGCGCCACCGGCATGGGCACGGATTGGCGCGATAGCGATGCCGAGGTGGAGCCAATCGTCGAAATTTATCAGGGTGACCGGCAGAATTACGAGATTCCCGGCGGTCCCCGATCCAGTTCGGAGACTGATTCCATTGGCGGATGGCGGCCCAAGGGATTCGTCAACCTGGCCCTGGATAAGGGAATTCAGTTTGGCTTTCAGGCCAGTTCAGACCATGTGTCCACGCATATGAGCTACTGCAACATACTGGTGAAGGATGCCACGCGCGAATCCGTGATTGACGCCTTGAAGCGGCGCCACGTTTACGGAGCCACGGATAACATTTTGGCCGACGTGCGCAGCGGCGCTCATATCATGGGGGACGCGTTCACCACCAATGAAGCGCCCTCGCTACAGGTGAAGCTGACAGGCACGTCGAAGTTCGCGAAAGTGCAAATCATCAAAAACGGCCAGTACGTGTATTCCGTGCAGCCCGGCTCAGCCCAGGTAAACTTCACCTGGCGCGACAATTCGCCGGAAGCGGGCAAAGCCAGCTATTATTACGTCCGGGGCGAACAGGATAATGGAGAGATTGTATGGGTTTCGCCTATGTGGATCACTTATGCGGGCAAGCGCTAATACGGCGCGTGACGAAAACAGGCCGTGCAGGCGTTTTCGCTTGTCCGGCCTATAATCGCGGGCTGTGAACGGATGACTGAAGAGACCCGCGAACGCGTTCGGTATTACGTATTCGCAGCCGCTGTTGGCGTACTGCTGCTGCTGAACGCCACCGGCGTATTCAAGACCGTGTTCGGCATCGACACGGCCATTTTCATCACACTGCTCGCCGGGTTCAAGACCTTTCAAGGTTCCATCACGGCGCTGCTTGAAAAGCGGATCTCCGCCGACATCGCCCTGTGTATCGCGGTGATTGCCGCGCTCGCCGTGGGCGAATACCTTGCGGCCGCCGAAACCATGTTTATCGTTCTGGTGGGTGAGGGCCTGGAATCGTTTGCGGCCGGACGCACCGGAGCGGCCATTCAGCGCTTCATTGAACAGATGCCGCAGCGCGCCCGCGTTTTGCGGGGCGGCCACGAAGAAGATGTTACGGTCGAGTCTCTGGAACCGGGCGACATGATTCTGGTTCGCGCCGGGGAGCGTATCGCGGCGGATGGCGTAATCGAAGAGGGCTTCTCCACCATTGATGAAAGCTCGGTGACCGGTGAGCCCCTGCCCCGCGAAAAGCAAGGTGGCGAGGCGGTATTTTCCGGCAGCCTGAACGGCGCTGGCCTGCTGCGCATTCGCGTTTCCCATGCAGGGGCGGACACCACCCTGGCGCGCGTGGTGAAACTGGTGGAAGCAGCGCGGCAGAATCGTGCGCCCGTGGAACGTCTGGCGGACCGGGTGTCCAAATACTTCTTGCCAGCTCTGTTGCTGGCCGCGGGTGGCACGTTTTACTTTACGCGCGATTGGCTGCGTACGGTTTCCGTGCTGGTGGTTGCGTGTCCGTGCGCTCTGATCCTGGCAACTCCCACGGCGATGGTGGCGGCCATTGGCGGGCTGGCGCGCCGGGGCATTCTGGTGCGGGGCGCTTCCGTTTTGCAGGAAGGCGCGCGCATTGACACGGTCATCTTCGATAAAACCGGCACCATCACGGAGGGCCGCTTTGAAATCGTAAGCATCCTTGCGCTGGACCGGTCCGAGGATGAGCTGCTCAGCTTGGCGGCGGCGGCGGAGCGCGCTTCATCGCATCCCCTGGCAGCAGTGATCACAGCCGAGGCACAGCGCCGGAAGCTGGTGCCGCCGCCCTCTACGTTGGCCCGTGCCGTGCCTGGACGCGGGGTGGAATGCCAGATCGGCGGGCGCACCGTCCTGGCCGGAACCGCCGCATACCTCAATGAAAACGGAGCGTCCGGCACCGCTGCGCTGGTTGAAGAAGCTGACCGCCTGGGTGCCACTGCCGTCCTGCTCTCGGATAATAGCCAGCTGGCTGGTGCGTTGTTCCTGCGCGATCGCCTGCGCGAAGGCGTGCGCGAAGGTGCCGCGGGATTAGAAGCGCTGGGCATCAGTGGGATGCGGATTCTCACCGGAGACCGCCGCCGGCCCGCCGAAGTGATGGCGCGGGAAGCCGGGATCGCGGACGTGGAAGCCGGCTTGCTACCAGAGCAGAAGGTGGAAAGAATCGCGCAGCTAAAATCCACTGGCCGCACGGTGGCAATGGTGGGCGATGGCATTAATGACGCCGCCGCGCTGGCTACCGCGCACGTAGGGATCGCGGTGCGGGGAGCTGCCGACATCGCCGCGGAAGCTGCTGGTGTGGTTTACATGCCGCACTCCCTGGAAGATCTGCCGCTGTTCTTCAGCGTCAGCCGCAGAGCCGTGGCCACCGCGTGGCAGAACATCATCTTCTTCGCCGGCGTGGTGAACTTTACCGCGGTCGTCTGTGCCGCCACGGGCGTTCTGGGCCCCCCCGGCGCGGCGCTCACGCACCAGCTTTCATCCTTGTTCGTGATGATGAATTCGCTGCGCCTGCTGCGGATCCGGCGTGGCAACCCCTGGTGGCATCCCTTCGTGATGCGGGGGCGTGCCACGCTTTCGCGGCTGCGGATCGGCGCTACGCTGCGTTCGTCCGGACAGCAGATCTATCACCGGCGCGCCGCGCTGGGCCGCCTGGCTTTGCGGGTGCTCCCACTGCTGATTGTTCTGAACGGCTTCTACATCATCCGCCCGGAGGAATCCGGAGTGGTGACGCGGTTCGACCGCAATCTCCCCCCTGCGCGTGAACCTGGCCTGCACTATAAGCTCCCTTGGCCCATCGAACGGCTGACCCGCATCCCGGCGCGCCGCGTGCGGGTGATCGAGATTGGTTTCCGGTCCGCTCCCGGCGCGCCGGATACAGAGCCCGCCTCCTATGAATGGAACGCCCAGCACCGCTCCGGCCGGTTTCAGCGCAAGCCGGAGGAGGCGCTGATGCTCACCGGCGATCAGAATATGATCGAGGTCAGCGCGGTGGTGCACTACGACCTGATCCGGCCCGAAGACTATCTCTTCCGCTTGCTGGATGGCGAAACAACTATCCGCGCGGCGGCTGAGGCCACGGTTCAATCCATCGTCACTACGGTACCGCTTGATCAGGTTTTCACCACCGGCCGCCTTGCTATTGAGCAACGGGCGAAGCAGGAACTGCAGTTGCGCTTGGACCGGTATAAAGCCGGTATCCGGGTGCTGGGACTCCGGCTTCAGGACGTGCATCCATCGCTCGAAGCCGTGGATGCCTTCCGCGATGTATCGGCGGCTTACGAAGAGAAGAACCGGTTGATCAATGAAGCCGAAGGCTACCGGAACGAACAGATCGCCTTGGCGCGGGGCAATTCCAAGGCTCGCGTGGAGAACGCCAATGCCTATAGTGTTGGCCGCCGCAACCGCGCGGAAGGCGACGCCAGCCGCTTCACCCAGCACGAGAGCGCTTACCGCGGCGCGCCGGGTCCAACCGAAACGCGCCTTTATCTGGAGGCGATGGAGCAGGTGCTGCCGGGCAAGAAGAAAATCATTATTGATAAAACGAAGTCGCCTCGCAGGTTGTATTTGCTTGAGGATGGCGTCGAGATTGGTGGTCCCCTGCCGTCGACCCGCCCCGCGACTACGGCCAAACCCCCGGAGGAATAGAAGTACATGATGGCAACAATCTGGCATGCATATACGCAGCTCAACGGTTTGGGCGGTAACTAAGAACTATGGAATTGCCGAACAAGTACCGGCGGCTGTTACTGGCAGCGGCCGCTCTGCTTCTTATCTACTGGACTTTCTTCACGGTTGCCGAAACCGAATTCGCGTTGGTGACGCAGTTCGGAAGCCCCGTTAACACCGTAACTGAAGCTGGTCTGCACGCCAAGTGGCCATTTCAATCCGTAACATTCTTTGACCGCCGGTTGCGCATCTACAACCCGCGCCCCTCGGAATTCCTTACGCGCGACAAGAAGAACATCGTGATTGAGAATTACGTGGCCTGGCGGATTGAGAACCCCAACCGGTTTGTGCAAACGGTGGGCGACCCCGTGGCGGCTGAGATGCGGCTGCACGATAGTATCTGGTCCGGCCTTTCCGCCGCGCTGGGAACGCACGAGTTGGATTCATTGGTATCGCCTGGCGGCAAAGTGCAGACCGGGCAGTTGCTTGACCGGCTGGCCGATCTGACAGACCGCGCGGCGCTAGAGCAATACGGCATTCGCGTGGTGGACGTCCGCATCAAGCGCCTGAACCTGCCTGAGCAAAACAAGCAAAGCGTGTATGCCAGAATGCGGGCTGAGCGGGAACGTATCGCCCGCCAGTACCGCGCTGAGGGCGAAGAACAGGCACTCAGCATTCGCGCGGACGCCGACCGGCAGAAGGAAGAACTTCTATCGCAGGCGTATAAAGAAGCGGAAACCATTCGCGGGTCGGGCGACGCGGATTCCACGCGCATCTACGGCGCGGCCTACTCCCGGAATCCGCGTCTCTATAAGTTGCTCAGAACATTGGAATCGTATAAGAAGATATTGGACGACAAGACCACCGCTATCTTGAGTTCCGACTCTGAGTTACTCCGGATTCTCACGAAGGGCGAGGCCGGCGCTCGATGAGATGGCGGCTGGGCCTTGCCCTGGCGTGGCTGCTCTCAGGCGTCTATATCGTCCGGCCAGACCAGCAGGCTGTGGTAACCAGGCTGGGTGCGGTGGTGGAACCTCGCGTATTTCCCGGTCTCCACATAGCGCTGCCCTGGCCAATTGACCGGGTCTTGAAAGTGAAGGTAAACCAGTTGCAGCGCCTGATCGTGGGCGGAGACATCGCCGATAACGTACTGGGCCGCTCCCAACCGCTGGCGTCGCAATTCCTGACCGGCGATCAGAACATCATCCACATGCGGGTGGCGGTGCAGTATTTTGTGGCTGTGCCCGCCGAGTATCTCTTCCGGACAATGGATGTCACTCGCCTGGTGGGCGCCGCGGTGGAGGCGGAACTGACCCGGCGCGTGGCGCATGGCGAAGTGGACGCCGTGCTCACTACCGAGAAACTGGCCATTCAGGACGAAGCCCTGGCCTCGGCACAAAAGCTGCTGAACGAATACCACGCGGGGGTGAAGCTGGCCAGCGTGAATATTGAGAGCGTTTCGCCCCC
>JBBQUE010000013.1:0-14087 GCA_038212805.1 Bryobacterales bacterium
GACAGGTGCTTTTTGGGGCGGATTTTGGGGGCTCCTGTTCGGTTCTGCCTTCTTTGCAATTCCCGGGATCGGGCCTCTTCTCGTGGCAGGTCCGCTGGTGGCCTGGATTGTGGGAGCCCTGGAAGGCGCGACGGTGGTGGGTGGTCTAAGCGCGCTAGGCGCTGGTTTGTTCAGTATCGGAATTCCGAAGAATAGCGTTATCGAGTATGAAACCGCAGTGAAAAGCGATAAGTTCGTTTTGATTGTTAGTGGGTCGGCATCGGACGTCGCCAAAGCGAAAGACGTCCTCGGCACCACACAAGTGGCTCATCTTGCGCATCATCCGCAGGAAACACTTGTAGCTGCGCGCAGTTGACTCAGAGGAGCTGTCTAGAGCCTTCAGAAGCATATGGGCCCGGGCAGCCTATCTTCAATCTTTGGCATTTCAAGATCTCAAAGGGCGTAACACCGCCCGTCGCGAGCTTATGCCGAAACCGGGAGGAGGATGCGATGAGCATCCTTCTGATGGTCCTGCAAGGTCCTAATCAGGCAATGCGGCAAAATGTCTCTCAACTGCGGCTCAGCAAGGTGCCCTGTAGGACCGAACCTTGCGGGGATTCCAGACGCTGTCAATATAATCGGCGTCAAAATTGGGCGCAGTAGGAGCATATCGAAATCGCCGAGTTCATGACGTGCGCCATCCACGAGGCACGCTAAGCTCGGCTGGTAAGTCTTGCCGTCGGCAAACACCTGTAACAATGTGGCGTGCCCATGGCCTATAACCTGCCCGGTGAGCTTAAGTATGCGCCTCCTCGTTCAGGGTTGTTGGAAGCCCATGCCTCGCCCTGTGCCGGGCGAGGTGTGGACGGTAGGCGTCGGTTAGCTTCAGTGAGACGACCGATTCGATGTTTAGTTGTTCGGCAGCGCCCCAGAGGACAGATAGGATCTGGCCGTTGTGGACGTCGTATCGGATCTGCTCGGTTGAAGTAGTTCAATGCCCAGGATTTAAACTCAAGGGACCTGTATATTATCCCGAGCGCTCTGCACTGCCGCCTGTCTAGTCTTATCTTTGAGTGCGGAAATGAACTCAAGTGTGGTGCGTCTAATGAACTTCCGCCGAAACGGGACCCAGACCCTGCATGTAGAGATTCACCACTTCGCCAGGCAGCGAAGGATCGACTTTGGTAACCCAGCTATGAAAAGTTCCTCGGATCGCCAGTTCACCACCGAGGAGCGAACAACCTGGGGGGCCGCGCAGGTTGGGCGCCGCGTCCTCGGGAAGACCTGCGGGAACCTGAGAATCGACGGCCAGGGTTTAGGCGGAGCTTGGCGAGTAGGCGATCAATGGGAGCGGTCGCAGCGATTTCGTTACTCCAGATCGTATCGCGTTACAATCTAGGCACGGTGAATTTACTGAATGTGATGGTTTGCCTGCCGCTCCTGGCGCTTGGGGCGGATGTGGAGTGGCCGGTCAACGGTGGACCAGGCAACATCCGGTACTCTCCTCTGACATAAATCACACGTGAAAACTTGGTTCAACTCAAGGTCGCGTGGATCTACGATTCGAAAGACGCCTTCAAGGATTCGGAGATGCAGAGCAACCCGGTCATTGTGGATGGGGGGCTTTATGCCACGATGCCGAAACTGTGCGTGGTGGCGGTGAACGCCGCGACCGGGCAAGAGATCTGGGCTTTCGATCCGGCGGGCGGTGCGGCTCCGCAACGTCGCTTCCGGCACCGGGGGGACACCATCTATCAGGACCGTGTGTTCTTCACGCATCGCAATTTTCTGTGGGCGTTGAACCGCAAGACCGGGAAGCCAATTCCGAGTTTTGGAGCGGAAGGCCATATCGATCTTCGTGAGGGGCTCAACCTGTCCGTGGAAAAGATGAGCGTCAGCGCCAGCAGTCCCGGCGTGATCTTCGAGGACATGCTGATTTTGGGGAGCACGGTTCCCGAAACGCTGCCAGGATCGCCAGGGCACATTCGCGCCTACGACACCAAAACCGGCAAGCCGCGATGGATCTTCTGCACCATCCCGCGGCCCGGCGAGTTTGGCTACGAAACCTGGCCAAAGGATGCCTGTAAAATCTCCGGCGGCGCGAATGCCTGGGCGGGTTTGAGTGTCGATCCAAAGCTGGGCATCGTGTTCGCGGCTGCGGGTCCGGCTTCATTTGATTTCTACGGGGCGAATCGCATTGGCGACAACCTGTTTGCCAACTGTGTGCTGGCGCTGGATGCGCGGACCGGCAAGAGGATCTGGCATTTTCAAGGCTTCAAACATGATGTTTGGGATCTGGATTGTCCGGCGGCTCCCAGCCTGGTGACGGTCACTCGCGATGGCAAAAAGGTGGCCTCGGCGCTAGACGGCGAAAAGCTTTCGGCGGTGCAGCCGTATCCGGTGAAGCCACCGCCATTCACCCGGCAGGATTTCACGGAAGCCATGATCACCAACCGGACGCCGGAGGCCCATGCCGCGGTGTTGTAGAAGTTCCGGAGCGTTGATTCGAATGGCATGTACACTCCGCTTAGCGTTCGAGGTACCATGCTGTTCCCCAGTTCGGATGGTGCCGGGGATTGGGGCGGAGCGGCGTTCGATCCGGAGACCGCCCTGCTCTACGTCAACTCGAATGAGCAGCCCTGGATCATCCGCATGGTGACCAACGATACGAAATCGCTCTACAAGAACAACTGCGGCGGGTGCCATGGCGACGACCTGAAAGGCGCGCCTTCGACGTTTTCTTCGCTGGTGGATATCGGGAAGCGGCGGTCTCGCGAGGAATTGACTAGCGTGATCCGGGAAGGCACCGGCCGCATGCTAGGCTTCGATCACCTGGGGCGTAACCTGAATGAGATTGTGGATTTTCTGATCACCGGCAAGGACACTGGCATGGTGGATCCGCAGGCGCAAAAGAACGATCCGAACTGGTTGAAGTATCGCGATGAAGGCTACATCCTGTTTCGGGATCCCAAAGGCTATCCGCCATTGACGCCGCCATGGGGCACGCTGAATGCGATTGATCTGAACAAGGGTGAAATCCGCTGGCGGATCCCGTTCGGCGAATATCCGGAATTAGTCGCGAAAGGAGTGAAAGATACCGGCAGCGATAACTACCACGGGCCGGTAGTTACGTCGAACGGTCTCTTGTTTATCGGCGCTACCAGCTTTAATAAGAAATTTCGCGCTTACGATAAGCTGACCGGTGAGCTGCTCGGGGAGACCGTGCTCCCGGCCGCGGGCAACGCCACGCCTTCTATTTATGAGATCAACAAGCGGGAGTTTGTGGTTATTGTCCGCGGCGGCGGAAAGAACGGCGCAGCTTCGGGCAGCAGCATTGTTGCATTTGCATTACCAGCCCACTAAAAGGAAACATATGAAACTAGGAATTGTCATGTTGTTCGCGGGTTGCTTGAGTGCCCAGGTGACGGCGCTCAAGATTGGCCATCTGGTGAACCCGGAAACCGGGACCGTGGCCGATAATCAGGTGATTCTGATTGAGAACGGAAAGTTCACGGCCATCGGCAGTAACGTTGCCATCCCGGCGGGAGCGACATCGGTGGATCTGTCGCAGTATTATGTGTCGCCAGGTCTGGTGGATGCACATAACCACCTGGCGCTGACTTACAAGGAGGAGCCCGAACACAACAGCTACTACCTGACAACGGTGATGGATTCCACTGCAATCCGGGCCATCCAGGCGGTCTCGAACGGCATGACCATGATGGCGGCGGGATTCACCATGGTGCGGGATCTGGGCAACAACGGAAACTATGCCGATACCGCGCTGCGGGTAGCGATCGAGCAGGGATGGGTTCCCGGGCCGACCCTCATTAATTCGGGGATCATCATCGGAGGCTTCGGCGGGCAGTTCTCTCCGGTGCCGGAGCGCGAGGGGCTGATTGAGCCTGAGTATCTGAATGCCGATACCAACGACGAAATCGTCAAGGCAGTCCGGAAGAACATTCTTTATGGCGCGAAAATCATCAAGATTTGCGTCGATTGCAAGCCCTATGGATACACCGCGGATGAGATGCGTCTGTTCATTTCCGAAGCCGCGAAGGCCGGCATGAAAGTCGCGGGACACGTGCAAACCAAGGCAGGCGCGCTACGGGCCATTGATGCGGGCATCTGGTCGATTGAGCACTCCAACGGGCTGGATGACGAAACCCATAAACTGATGGCGAAGAAAGGCATGTGGCGCGTGGGCACGGAGACGCCGTTCACCACGTATCACACCAACACGCCCGGGGCGAAAGAACGCTTTGACCTGCAGACGGAGGGGATGAAGAACGCCTTTGCGAACCACGTGAACATGGCGTTTTCAACCGACGCGGACTATTACATTCCGGGCATGGACCGGGGTCAACTAGTGATCGATTTTCTGAAGAGCTGGCAGGCCGCCAAGTTTCCCGCCGCGGAGATCTTGAAGATCATGACCATAAATGGATACAAGGTTAGCGATCTGTATGAGAAGCGCGGCCCAATCAAGGTGGGGCTTCCGGCGGATCTGATCGCGGTGCGTGGCAACCCGTTACAGGACATCGATACTCTCCGGGATGTACGGTATGTCATGAAAGATGGGACATTCTTTAAGAAGGATGGAGTAATGGTGCCCGGTCCGTTCTTCCACAGCGGGCCAGTGCCGCCTTCAGCCTGGAGGATTCACTAACATGCTGGTAAGACGAGAACTCCTTGCTGTTTTGGGGTCGGGCCTGGCGGGCCTGGCGATGGCCCAGACTCCCTACGTTCCGAAACAGAGCGACCGCCCAGAAGTGCTTGCGGAGGGCGAACCCGGCTTCGAAAGTATCTTCGACGGGAAGTCCCTGAAGGGCTGGGAGGGCGATCCGCGATATTGGCGGGTTGCCGATGGCATGATGACGGGCGAGATCACCCCTGAGACCGTAATCAAGAGCAACACGTTCGTGATCTGGCGGGGCGGTACGCCGGAAGATTTCGAGCTCAAGGTAGAATACCGGATCACCGCGGCCGGCAACAGCGGGATCAATTACCGGAGCGTGGTGGTGCCCGACAAAGTAACGCCATCCAACCAGTTCGCCATGCGCGGCTACCAGTGCGATATCGACGGCAAGAACCAGTACACAGGGAACAACTACGAAGAGAAGGGCCGGCTATTCCTGGCGCAACGCGGCGAGGTGACCCATGTGACTGGCATCCGAAAGCCCGTGGTGTTGTCCCGGATCGGGGAGAACCAGGAACTGAAACGGTTGATTCAGGACGATTGGAATACGATCCACCTGGTGGCGCGGGGCAACACGCTGATGCATTCGATCAATGGCCAACTGATGTGCATGGTGATCGATGACGACCCGAAGCGCGAGCGCAAGGGGTTGATCGGCGTGCAGGTGCACGTAGGGCCTCCGATGCGCGTGGATTACCGGAACTGGCGGCTCAAGGCTTGAAACAGATCCTCCCGGAAGCGGTCTATTTCGGGAGGACTCAGTGAAACACAAGAAACAAACTGAAGCGAAGGGCAAGGGCGGAGAAACGCACCAGACCAGCGGCGGGGATGTTCCCGTACTCACCACCCAGCAAGGGATGCCCATTTCCGACGACCAGAATACCTTGCGAGTTGGGGCGCGAGGGCCCGCGCTCTTAGAGGATTTCCACTTTCGAGAGAAAACCTTTCATTTCGATCATGAGCGCATTCCGGAACGAGTAGTGCATGCACGCGGATATGGTGCGCACGGCTACTTCGAAAATTACGCTCCGCTGCCGGATCTGACGGCGGCCGACCTATTCCAGCGGGCGGGCGAAAAGACTCCGGCGTTCGTGCGCTTTTCGACGGTGGCGGGCAGCAAAGGGTCTCCCGATCTGGCCCGCGATGTACGCGGCTTCGCCGTGAAGCTTTACACCAAGCAGGGCAATTGGGACATTGTGGGTAACAATATTCCGGTATTTTTTATCCAGGATGCGATGAAATTCCCGGACCTGATCCATGCGGTGAAAGAGGAACCAGACCGGGCATTTCCCCAGGCGGCCACTGCGCACGATAACTTCTGGGATTTCATTTCGCTGATGCCGGAAAGCATGCACATGGTGATGTGGATCATGTCTGACCGGACACTTCCCCGGTCGCTGCGCTTCATGGAAGGCTTTGGGGTGCACACCTACCGGCTGGTGAACGCGCAAGGCAAATCGACGTTCGTCAAGTTCCATTGGAAGCCTAAGTTCGGGATGCAGTCGGTGATGTGGAACGAAGCGGTTAAGATCAACGGAGCCGACGCCGATTTCCACCGGCGGGATTTGTGGAACGCGATTCAGACGGGCAGCTATCCGGAGTGGGAACTGGGGTTGCAACTGTTCGACGATGCGTTCGCGGATGCGTTTGAGTTCGACGTGCTGGATGCAACCAAGCTGATTCCGGAGGAGCAGGTTCCGATCCGGCGCGTGGGCAGGCTGGTGCTGGACCGTTGCGTGGATAACTTCTTCGCCGAGACGGAGCAGGTGGCTTTTTGCACGACTAACATTGTGCCGGGCGTGGACTTCAGCAACGATCCTTTGTTGCAGGGGCGCAATTTTTCATACCTGGACACCCAGTTAAAACGGCTGGGCGGGCCGAACTTCACACATATCCCGATCAACGCGCCCAAGTGTCCTTTCCACACTTTCCAGCAGGATGGGCACATGGCTATGGTCAATCCCAAGGGCCGGGCTAATTACGAACCAAATTCCTGGGGCGGTGCAGTGGGCGGCCCTCGGGAATCGCACGAGACCGGGTTCCGCAGCTTCCCGGCGCAGGAGAGCGGGCAGAAGGTGCGGGAGCGGTCGGAGACATTCGCCGACCACTACAGTCAAGCCCGGCAGTTCTACATCAGCCAAACCGAAGTAGAGCAGGGGCACATTGCCAAAGCGCTGATTTTTGAGCTGAGCAAAGTTCAGGCCATGACTATCCGGCAGCGGGTGGTTTCGCATCTGCCGAACATTGATGCCAAGCTCGCGGACCGCGTGGCTCATGGCTTGGGCCTGAAAGGAACCATAGTAGCCGCGTTGCCGGCCAAGGCGCCGCGCACCGATCTCGAGGCTTCGAAGGCGCTGAGTATTGCGCTCAATCCGCCGCCCTCGTTCGCGGGGCGCAAGGTTGGGGTACTGGTGACGGACGGAGTGGACCGGGCGCTGTTAGAAGCATTGCGGAAGGCGATTGAGAGCGAGGGCGCGAGCATGGCTTTGATTGCTCCACGCGTGGGCGGGGTGGATGCCCTGGACGGAACCCACTTTGATGCCCAAGAAAAGCTTGGGGGCGGTCCGTCAGTGTTGTATGACGCGGTAGTCGTGCTTCCTTCGGAAGACGGGGTCCGGAGTTTGCTGATGAGTCTAGACGCGCGGGATTTTGTTTGCGATGCGTTTGCGCACATGAAATTCATTGGGTACTCCAAGGCGGCTATGGCGCTATTTCAGAAGGCTGGGATCGCTACCGATTTGGACGAAGGGTGCGTGGAACTAACGGCAAAAGGAGCCGCCGAATTTGTGGCCATGTGCCGGAAGCTCCGGTATTGGGCTCGCGAGGGTGCTCTGGCTTAGAGATGGTGATTAATTCGACGTCGGGTTGGCAATCATTGTAGGAATCGATACCGGCCAGGCTCGGCTCTTCCGCTACGATCAGCGTGAAGTCCGGGGCTGGCCGGTTATCTTTTGTTTGGTGAGGTAAGGTGCCTGCGGGATTCCACGGCGAGATCCACCTGGTAGCGATGATCGGGCAAAAAATTCAAGGTCGCGATAACGGCCTTATTGTTTTGGACATCCCCCGCGTCCGGGATAATGACGGTTCCGGGCAACCCCGCTAGACCTTGAGCATCCAATCCTTGCGGAAGACCGGCTTCAGATATTTGTTGGCGTCCGCATTGTTTGAGAACCGCATGTTTTTGCTGTCCCAATCCAGGCGGCCGGAGACCCGGAAAGCGATGGCGGCCAGGGCCAGCCATTCCGCGTAGGGCACCGTGATGGCGAAGTCGGAGCAGGAGCGGTCTCCGCCTTTGCACGCGCGGATCCAATCCAACATGTGGCCTGGGGAGCGGGTCAGGATCTGCGGTGGGAGTACGTATTCCTGCCAGCGTGCCGACGGCAGCAGCCAGACGCCTTCGCCACGCTCGCGGGTGGCCATAATTCCCTTGGTACCAATGAAGACCGCGCCGTTGCCAGTGAGGATGCCGGATTGGATGGGCGTACCGCGGTCGGGTCCGAAGACGCGAACTCCCGGGCCGCCGGCGCCGACGCGGGCATTTGGAACGCGCGGAGGGCCTCCAGGTCCAGGTCCGCCGGCGCGGCGAGATCCCGTGGGGCGTCCTTTCTCGGCTAGGTTATCGGGCGGTGGCAGAATGGCTTCGTTTTCCATTCCGGGTACGTGATAGACATCGGCGTCGGTGGAACGCGCCGAATCATGATAGAAAACCTTGACTGGGGGCATGCCGCCGCGGGCCGGAAAGTCCAGCCGGATGGTGGCGTGGTTGGGGAAAGTAATGTCACTTTTGCCATCAATGTGGATGCATTCCAGGCTGGTAGGTGCGCCCAATTGCAGGGCGTGGTGCACGGGTCCCGCAGTGTGGGTAGCCCAGTTGCCGATCTGGCCAGTGCCGAAATCGAAAAAGCCACGCCAGTTGTAGGGCACGTACCAGGAACTGTAGGGGCGCATCGTTGCTCCGCCCAGCCAGTGATCCCAATCGAGCGTGGCGGGGACGGATTCTTCGGGCGGCAGCGACTGTAAGCCGGTAGGGTGGGTGCCAGGAGTAGTAGAAATGTGGGCTTCGGTGACGTCCCCGATGGCACCGGACCACAGAATTTCCGCGGCCACGCGGTGGCATTCGTGGGAGAACCCCTGGTTGCCCATCTGGGTAGCGACCTTGTATTTCGTGGCGGCTTCGAGCAACAGCCGGGCTTCCCAGGGAGTCCGGGTCAGCGGCTTCTCCACATAGACGTGTTTGCCGCGCTGCATGCAGGCCAAGGCGACGGCGGCGTGCATGAAATCAGGAACGCCGATGGTGCAGGCGTCTATGTTCTTGCCTTCCTTATCCAGCATGACGCGGAAGTCGCGATAGAGTTTTGCTTTCTCGAAACGCTTGATATTGGGGGCTCCGCGTTCGAGATCGACGTCGCAGAGCGCAACGATGTTTTCCGTACGGGCGGCGTCATTGAGGTCCACCCCACCCTGTCCGCCGCAGCCGATGGCGGCCACGTTGAGTTTGTCGTAAAAGGGCTTGTAGCCAAGAGCCCGCAGTGAGGGCACGCTGCCATAGCCGCCCGTGGGAAAGGCCCCGGCCAGAAGCGCACCGTAAAAGAAATGGCGGCGAGAGAGATGGTTGTGTTGCATCGTAGGTGATTTAGTTTATCTCGTTCGGTGGGACGGCGAAGAAAGGCCCTATAATCGAGGCAAGATGGCGAAAAAGTACGTGGCAGAACGCAACTGTGCCAGGTATTTGACCGGGACCGGTGGTGTCAATAGTTTTGTGTAAACAATTTTCCGTTCGAGCGATGTCTTGGGTCCAGACGGTACCCGGCGTCTCTATGCGCTTAGTATCGAGCCAGGGGTGGAGGCCCGCGCCTGTAAGATGGCAGTCCAACTGACGTGCGAGGTCTACTATGTCCTTTCTTGCATAAGAGATGAAGACGCGCTCAGGCATGGGATCCGGCATGGAAAGCATCTGAGCTTAGCACTGAGTAGACTGGCCTTCAGCCTTAGGACCTGTGATGCTGGCACCCACCAGGGCCATAAGTCCGGTGCTGAAAGACTGGACTCGCTCTGTTAATCAGTCAACATTACCTTCGATGATCTCCCCCAACCCGTTTGGGGCCAGCACCGTCCGAGTGGCCGACGACCCGCCCGTAGGCGCAGGTGGCGTTCAGCGAACTCCACTTGCTGCACACCGTTTGTTTGGGTGAGCGTCGAGGGCGACAGTGAACGACTGGTTCACGGGCGTGGCGGTACCGTACGGGACGGAGCCGCGCGACAACTGCGTCGGCGTCGCTCTGCTATCACACAATGATGGGGATTTCCGCTCAAGGTGCCGAGCATCTGAGGATGAAAATAGGCCGGGCGTACAAGCATGTTATGGAGTTCGATTCATTGGTCGTCGCCCATTGCAAGCGGAAGGATCCGTTCACCGAAACGCACCGCGAAGATATTAAGAATGGCCAGCTCATCGTGCGGGTCGAATTCGCCAAACAAGAGGGAGACATCCTCTTAAGCCTCGGCGATTTCGTCTACAATCTGCGTTCCGGGCTTGACCAACTCTCCTGGCAGCTATGTCTTTCAGGCGGCGGTGACCGTGGTCGGGACACGATATTTCCGATCTATGAAAGAGATGATGCGAACAGCGAGAAAATGTTCCTGAAGCGCGTCAAGGACATGCCGTTCGACGCTATCCTGATCATCCGGGAACTTCAGCCATACAAGCGCGGCGCAGATTACAGCAAGCACCCCCTGTGGCAACTGAATGAACTCGGCAATATCGACAAGCATCGGCTCCCGGCGGGCCGGAGTTCGGATATCAGCTTTTATATCGAGCCACTGGGCTACACCAAGACGGACCTTGACAATGGCATGGAACTGAATTGGCCACTTTCGGCCAGGGGTAAAGTGAAGCTGGAGGGCAAGAAACCCATATAGACGTTTGGCGAACCGATCGACAACCCCAGCAGTCGCGACCCTCTTGAGCTGACTCGGCATGACATCGCAGAAATATACCGTTACGTCAGGGAAGACGTCGCCCCGCAATTCACGCACTTCCTGACCTAGCAGCCCGTGGTGAAAGTCAAAAAATGACGCTTGCTCACGCGCGGTGCGCCAGGACAAGACTGGCAGATCTAGTGAACGGAAGGAGTTCACCATGTAGTTGCTCATTCAACATGTAGCCGGCGGGCGGCGTGAGGAGAAACCCGGAGCGTCGAAGCCCCGTTTAGGCAAGTCCGCGAGCCGCAACGCAAGTGAACTCGATTCGGCCTCGTGAGCAAAGCGGGATTGGCCAGTCCTCCGAGCAGGATGAAGCCTGACACGGGCGGGGAAGCAATGAGTAAGCACCCGTTCGAATCCCCGGGGTGGTTGGAGGCAGCGCGCGGACAAGGATCTGTCGAGTAACCTGGGAAGCCCTTCCAGGCGGTTGAAAGCCGACGCGAAGCGGGAATAAATAACCGCCAGCGGCCCGGAGGGTGGCGGAGGTGCCCGTAGTAGCGGTGAAGCCGCGTAACGGCGGTGGAGCGAAGGGGCACTACGGAAGAAACGTGGAGTCAGAGGAAGGGAGAACCGCTTGGCGGAGACGCACACTACGGAAGAACCAAGGGACCGCAAGGGACCGGAAGAGAAAGTTTTCCAACTGAGACAGAAACTCGGCCAAAAGGCCAAGCAGGAGCCGAATTTCCGGTTTTACGCATTGTACGACCGGATTTATCGGAAAGATGTACTGGCGATGGCGGCGGCGCGAGTGCGGAGCAACGACGGGGCACCCGGAGTCGACGGGGTTACCTTCGAGCGGATCGAATCGCAAGAGGGGGGCATCGAGCGATGGCTGGAAGTGCTACAGGAGGAACTTCGCACGAAGAGCTATGAGCCGCGGGCGGTACGGCGGGTGTACATCCCGAAGGCGAATGGGAAGCTGCGGCCTCTCGGAATACCGGCGATTAGGGACAGGGTGGTGCAAATGGCCGCGCTGTTGATCCTGGAACCGATTTTCGAATCGGATTTTCTGGATTGTTCGTATGGTTTTCGACCGGGCCGAAATGCCCACCAGGCGCTGGAGGAGATTCGCGGGCATTTGCAAGCGGGTCGTCAAGTGGTGTACGACGCCGACCTGAAATCTTACTTCGATACCATCTCGCACGAGAAGCTGCTGGCGTGTCTGCGGCATCGGGTGGTGGACCAGTCTGTACTGGGTCTGATCCGAATGTGGCTGGAGGCGGTGGTAGTGGAGCCGGGCGAGGATGGAACCGGCGGGAAGGTAACCAGAAACGAGAAGGGGACGCCGCAAGGGGGAGTTATTTCGCCCTTGTTGGCGAACTTGTTCCTGCACTGGTTCGACGCGCTGTTCCACGGGCCGCAAGGTCCGGCGCGCTGGGCGGACGCCAGGTTGGTGCGGTATGCCGACGATATGGTGGTGCTGGCGCGGGAATGGACGCCGGAACTGACCGGCTGGATTGAATCACGGATTGAAGGGAAGTTCGGACTGGAGATCAATCGCGAGAAAACGCGCGTGGTGGAAGTGAAGCCGGAAGGGGGAAGCCTGGACTTTCTGGGATACACGTTTCGGTATGATCGGGACCTGAAAGGGCGTCCGAGGAACTACTTGAACGTGTTTCCGGCGGAGAAGTCGCTTGCTCGGGAGCGGGAGAAACTGCGGGAAATGACGGCTACCAAGCAGAGTCACGTCCCGTTGCCGCAACTGGTGAAGCGGTTGAACCGGCAATTGGGAGGGTGGGCAAACTACTTCAGCTACGGATACCCGCGTGGGGCTTGGTGGGAAATCGACTGGTTCGTACGGAGCCGTTTGATCGGACATCTGGAACGGCGCAGTCAAAGGCCGTATCGACCGCCGGAGGGGGTCGGGTGGTACGAGCACATTCAGAGCTTCGGCCTGATGCTGCTCAACCGGCTACCCGGAAAGCGGACTGCGAATGCCTGAGGCGACATCTTCTGGAGAGCCGGATGCGGGAAATCCGCACGTCCGGTTCGACGAGGGGCGGGGCACTTCGGTCCCCGCCTACTCTACCGGTTCAGCAGAATGAATAGGTTACAGAGCCGCGACCGTCAGAAGCGACTTTCACCACGGGCTGCTATGCCCGAGTGGTGAATGATAAAGGAAGTTATCGTTCGCGTCCGATATGGCGCCGCGACCCAGTCCTATCCCTAAGTCCAGCTCTGGGGGGTTGGCTTCGGGCGGATGACGCGCCACTCGGAAAGTGCGCATGCCGTGGCGGCGGTCTGCCCGGCAAGTCGCGACGCGGGACCGAAGCCCGCTTCTGGGAAGTTGTGGATCACTCGTCTATATAGCGGCATTCTGAATAGTGAAGCGCAAAACGGCCGTTCCGGCATAGACCTGATAACCACCATGATCAGACTGTAATAAAACTCGCTTCGTTAGGATTCGGAATGGCGGCATCGCGCAGGTTTCAAGGGCCACCCCGATCTAATTCCCGCCGTGAACCTACTGATGCAATGAGAAGCCGGACGGCGAAGCTGCCTCAAGGTCGATTTGTTCGCCGGTGATCGGGTGGTGGAATTTCAGATATTGGGCGTGCAGGAGATATCCTCCATCGCCGGGGAGGCCAGGGAGATTTTCGAGAGGCTGGCCGGTTAAGCCGTACAGAGGATCGCCTACCAGGGGATGGCCGATGGATGCCAGATGGATTCTGATTTGATGAGGGCGGCCCGAATATAGGCTTACCTCGAATGTTGTGGTGCTGGTGGTGCGTGAGATCACCTTTGCCAATGACTTTGACGGCTTGCCACTTGGGTTGGCGGCCCACACCGAACCGATGAGCGGGTGCGGTACCAGGCCAATGGGTGTGAGGATTTCGTAGGCGTCGTGCTGTGCAAAGTTTTGAGCCAGCGCCCGGTAGATTTTTTGAATTCTGGGTGTGTTCCAGTTTGCGAATAGATTAGAGGCCGCCTGCGGTGTTTTGGCGAAGAGGACGATGCCGGTCGTGGCTCGGCCCAACCGGTGGACAGGGTTTGCGTTGGGGGTTTGCTTTTGCACCAAGCGCAGGAGTGTGTTTTCCATGAAGCCGCCGCCGGGAAGGGTGGGCAGCCCGCTGGGTTTGTTGACGGCCAACAGATGGGGGTCTTCAAACAGGACTTCGAAGTGCTGAGGGGAGTCCGGTTCGATCCAGGGTGGACGGTTCCAGACAAGGGTTTGGCCTAAAGTGACCGATGCGCTTCCGGTGGCGGTGACGCCGTTGAGGGTGACTTCGCCGTTGTTTAATTTTTGTTGCCAGGCTTGTGGGGTTGAGTGGGGGTAAAGACTTGCCAAGTGGGAGAGCAGGGTTTGTCCATGGTACTTGCTGCTGATGATTGTGGTGTAGGCATAGCCCCGGCTGAGCATGTAGTTTGAGTGTAAGCTCTGGCATCTGCGGCGCGGCGGCCAGAAGGGTTTTTGCGATCCAATCGG
>JBBQUE010000014.1:0-14045 GCA_038212805.1 Bryobacterales bacterium
CCGAACCCGGTGGTGCTGAAGATCACGAACGCGGAGCCGGGGTTGACGCCCCCGGAGGTGATCACAGTGGGCCAAGTGATGGGCGTGGGGCGGGCGAAACTGACCGGACGTCTGACGAATCTGGGGGGAGTGGCGCAGGTGGAAACCGGCTTCCAGTATCGCGAAAAGAAAGGCGGTACGGATCTGTCGGAGAAGACGGAGCCGTGGACGGATCTACCTGGGAGCCGGCAGACCGCGGCGGGGGATTTCACATTCGATCTGGGTGGGTTGGCGGCGGGGCGCACGTATGAATTCCGGGCGCGCGTGAAGCATCCGCTGATTACAATTTTCGGGGAAGAGCAGGCTTTCCGGGCGCGGTGACCCCGTACACTGTGGACATGTCCCAGAACCGTCTCGAAGAACTCAGGCGACGCCATGCCGCGGCCGAAGCAGGCGGGGGCGAGGAGCGCCGCAAGCGCCAGCACGCCGAGGGCAAGCTTTCCGCGCGTGAACGCATCGACGTCCTGCTGGACGAGGGGACCTTCGAAGAGATGGACAAACTGGTCCGCCATCGCTGCCGGGACTTCGGCATGGACGAACAGGTGGTGGATGGCGACGGGTTTGTGACTGGGCACGGATTGGTGCAGGGGCGCCTGGTGTTCGTGTTTGCGCAGGACTTCACGGTGTTTGGCGGGTCGTTATCCGAGGCGAATGCGCTGAAGATTATGAAGGTGATGGACCTGGCGCTGAAGACGGGCGCGCCGGTGATCGGGCTGAACGATTCAGGCGGCGCGCGGATTCAGGAAGGCGTGTTGTCGCTGGCGGGCTATGCCGAGATCTTCCTGCGCAACACGATTGCGAGCGGCGTGATCCCGCAGATTTCGGCGATTCTGGGGCCATGCGCGGGGGGCGCGGTGTACTCGCCGGCGCTGACGGACTTCGTGTTCATGGTGGCCAATACCAGCTACATGTTTGTGACGGGTCCGGACGTGATCAAGACCGTTACCCATGAAGACGTGACGAAGGAGCAACTGGGCGGAGCGGAGACGCACAATACGGTGAGCGGCGTGGCGCACTTTCTGGCGCCGGACGATGCCGAGTGCCTGCGGATGATCCGCGAGTTGCTTTCGTACCTGCCGTTAAACAATCGGGATGCGGGCCCGGTGAAGGCCACGGCGGATCCCATTGACCGGCAGGATATGGAACTGGATCGTATTATCCCGGTGGAATCGAACCAGCCGTATGACATGTAGGACGTGATCATGCGCGTGGTGGACGATGGCGAGTTCTTCGAAGTGCATGAGCATTTCGCGCGCAATATGGTGGTGGGCATGGCGCGGATGGAAGGGCGCACGGTGGGGGTGGTGGCGAACCAACCCGCGTTCCTGGCGGGGTGCCTGGACATTAATTCATCCACCAAGGGGGCGCGGTTCGTGCGGTTCTGTGATGCGTTCAACATTCCGATTCTGACGTTTGAGGACGTGCCCGGCTTTCTTCCCGGGACCGACCAGGAATTTGGCGGGATTATCCGGCATGGCGCGAAACTGCTGTACGCCTATGCGGAAGCGACCGTGCCCAAGATCACGGTGATCACGCGCAAAGCTTACGGCGGGGCGTATTGCGTGATGGGGTCGAAACACTTGCGCACCGACGTGAACTTCGCGTATCCCACGGCTGAAATTGCGGTGATGGGGGCGGAGGGCGCGGTGAATATCGTGTACCGGCGGGAGTTGGCGCTGGCGGAGGATAAGGTGGCGGCCTACGCGCAAAAGGTGGACGAGTTCCGGGATCGGTTCGCGAATCCTTTTATTGCGGCTGAGCGGGGTTTCGTGGATGACGTGATTGAGCCGCATGAGACGCGCCCGCGGGTGATCCGGGCGCTGCGGATGCTGGCCACGAAGGTGGATACCATGCCGGCTAAGAAGCATGGAAACATTCCGTTGTAAGAGGCAGGTGCTAGCGTAAAGTGATGGCTCAGCGCATACGCCCGACGGCATGATTACTTCCGAAGAGCTGCGCGGATTGTTGCTTGACCTGGAATCTGACCGGGTAGAACGGACCGTCTCAACTGGTAAGACCGACAAGTTCGCGGAGGCAGTGACGGCGTTCTCTAACGACCTCTCGAACCGCCGTCAGCCCGGTTATCTGATCCTTGGCGCCAAGGATGACGGGACTTCGAGTGGGCTGGTTGTAACCGATCAACTGCTGCAAAATCTTGCCGCGCTGCGGTCCGACGGTAACATTCAACCGTTACCCGTCATCAACGTGGCGAAGTTCGATTTAGCGGAAGGGCAGGTCGCGGTGGTTGAAGTCCAGCCATCAGATCTGCCCCCCGTCCGCTATAAGGGACAGGTTCACGTGCGCATCGGTCCCCGCCGAGGCATCGCGACCGAGCAGGAAGAGCGTATGCTGACAGAACGCCGGGTCTCGCACGCGCGGTCGTTTGATACTCAGCCATGCCGGGATGCGACCCTGGCCGACCTGGCGCTTGATCTCTTCCGCGTTTCGTACCTGCCTGAAGCGGTTTCCGAAGACGTGCTTGCGGCGAATCATCGGGAGATTGCAGCCCAACTGGCGTCACTCCGGTTTTTTGACCCCCACCATCGCTGCCCCACCTACGCTGGTGTTCTGTTGTTCGGAACCAATCCCCTGGCTTGGCTCCCGGGTGCGTACATTCAGTTCCTGCGGCTGGATGGAACGTCTCTGGGGGATGACATCCTGGCAGACCAGCCACTGTCCGGTGACTTGCTGAATTTGCTGCGGGAATTAGAGTCTCTCATCAACGTGCAACTGCAGCGCGTGCCGAAATCGGTCTCCCTGCTCCGCGAGCGCACTCAGTTCGACTATCCACCGGAGGCCTTGCGCGAATTGTTGATGAACGCCGTGATGCACCGGTCGTACGAAGGTACCGCCCCGATCCGGGTTTATTGGTTTACGGATCGCATTGAGATTCAAAGCCCAGGCGGGCTGTACGGCGAAGCTTCTCCGGAAAACTTTCCGGGTCAAAACAGCTATCGCAACCCGGTGCTGGCGGAAGCTATGAAGACCCTGGGATTCGTAAATAAGTTTGGCCGGGGGGTCTATCGCGCCCAGGCCGCACTGGAAAAAAACGGAAATCCTGCCGCTGAATTCCACTTCGACTTTGGCTATGTGCGCGTCACCCTGCGGCCGGCTTTATGATCACCATAGCCTTCTTCAACAACAAGGGCGGGGTGGGAAAAACTTCCCTGGTTTATCACCTCGCGTGGATGTTCGCGGAGATGGAGATCAACGTGGTGGCGGCCGATCTGGACCCACAGGCCAACCTCACCAGTCTGTTTCTGAACGAAGACCGGCTGGAAGAGATCTGGCCCATCGGAAAACATCCGCTTACGATACAAGGGGTGATCGACCCGCTTGTGCGAGGTATGGGCGATATCGCCGCGCCTCACGTGGAGCATATTACCAGCCGGATTGGATTGATTCCTGGGGATCTAGGCCTTTCCGGTTTCGAAGACAAGCTGTCCGCTGCCTGGCCGCTTTGCCACAACGGCGATGAAGCTTCCTTCCGCGCTACTACGGCTTTTTACCGCGCGGCCGCCATGGCAGCGAAGCAAAGGAAGGCTGAAGTGGTACTGATGGACGTCGGGCCCAATCTGGGGGCTATCAACCGCTGCGCCCTGATTGCCGCACGCTACGTGGTGATTCCGCTGGCATCGGATCTGTTCTCTCTGCAAGGGCTCCGCAATCTGGGACCTCGTCTCCGCAGTTGGCGCAATACCTGGACCGAACTCCGCACCAAATCCCCCGATCCTGAGCTTCCACTTCCTTCCGGCGAGATTGAACCAGCCGGATATGTGGTCCTGCAGCATGCCATGCGCGATAACCGGCCCGTGAAAGCGTACCAGCGCTGGATGAAGAAGATCCCTGGTGAATACCGGGAGCACGTGCTGGCGGAGCCGCCGGACGATCGTGATCTGGCTACCGACCCCGATTGCCTGGCAACGCTGAAGCATTATCGTAGCCTGATGCCCCTGGCCATGGAGGCTCGGAAGCCAATGTTTTTCCTGAAACCGGCCGATGGCGCGATTGGAGCACACACCTATGCCGTGAAGGACTGTTTCAATGACTTCGAGCGTCTGGCAAAGCGCATAGCGATCCGTTGCGGAATTGAAAAATCCGATCCCACGGATGAAGAGTAACATTCCGTTGTAACAGAAGCCCTCTAACACGTTATAATCTCGCCATGACGCTTTGGAAAGTATTCGGTCTTTGCATTGTGGCAGAGGCATGCGCGTTCGCGCAGCTGGCCACCACCACGTCGTTAGTGGGAACCATAACAGATCCATCCGGCAACGTGATTTCCGGGGTGAAAATTACGGCGGTTGAGACCGGCACCCAGGACACCTATAACGGCATCACCAACGGGCAAGGCTACTATTCGCTCGATTTCGTGCGCGTGGGAACGTACAACGTTACAGCGGAGAGCGCCGGGTTCCAAAGGGTAACCAAGACGGGCATTATCGTGGAGATCAACCGGACGGTGCGTACCGACGTGGTGCTGGCGATTGGCGCGATATCGCAATCCATCACCGTGGCCGCTGAAGCCATGGCGATCAAGACGGACGACGCCAGCATATCAGAGGTGGTTAGCACGCGCGCTATTTCGGAACTGCCGTTGAACGGCCGCGACCCGATGAGCATCGCCCGCATGACGCCGGGCGTGATTCAGGGCGGCAAATCCTCGGCTACCGGCATTCCCCCTGGCGAGGATTTCAACGGCGCAGGCACGCGTGAAATTCAGAACAGCCTGACGCTGGATGGCATCAGCATCATGAACAACCTGATCACCACCACGCCCACCCGTCCCATGGTGGAATCCGTGCAGGAAGTGGAGATTCAGACCGGCACGTACACCGCGCAGTACGGTGCGTATATGGGCGTTCATATTAATATGATCACCAAGTCCGGCACCAATGCGCTTCACGGGAACGTGGTGGAATTCCTGCGCAACGAAAAGCTGGATGCCAGGAACTTCTTCACGCTTCCGACGCCGGCCAATCCGCTGGCCAAGAAACCGCCATTGCGGCAGAACCAGTTCGGCTATGAAATCGATGGCCCGGTGATCATCCCGAAACTATACAACGGCAAGGATAAGACGTTCTTCATGTCGTCGTACGAAGGGCAACGCACCGTGCAGCAGGCCACATCGCTCTCCAGTTCCATGCCCGCCGCTTTCTTCTCCGGCGATTTCTCGCAGGTGCCTACCGCGAGCATCACGGGCGGCGTGATCCGGGACCCGCTGAACCCCGGCACTCCCTTTGCCAACAAGATGATTCCGGCGTCGCGCATCTCTCCCGTCATCGCGAAGCTGCAGCCTTACTATCCGGGGACAAACCTTCCCGGACTGGCGAGTAACTTCTCCGTCCCGGTCCCCACCACCATCGGCGTGGACCAGACCGTGGACCGCCTGGATCAGAACATCGGGAGCAAGATTCGGCTTTACTTCCGCGCCAGCTATCAGGCGGAGAACGTTTTTGGCGGCAGTGCCATTCCGGTCAACGCCACCACCATCCCGATCACGACTTCGAACTACACGTTTGGCTACACGCACACTTTGACGCCGAATCTGGTGAACGATTTCCGCGTGGGCCGCAATTATCTGACCACGTCCGCGCTGAACTACTTCACCGTGGCGGGCAAGAAGAGCGCCGGTACCGACCTGGGAATCGTTGGCTATCAGGGCGATACGCTTTACAACAACCCGGGCATTCCCGATTTCAACATCACCGGGTTCAACGGGCTCGGCAACGGCGGAACGGATTGGTATCAAAACGACAGCACGGTGCAGATCTCTGAGCAAATGAGTTGGAGCCGGGGCGCGCATAACGTGATGGCGGGCTTTGAACTCCGCCGTCTGGCCACCGGGCGTGAAGCGGTGAACAGTCCGCGTGGAGGATTCAGCTTCAACGGAACGCTGACCGGATACCCCGCCGCCGACTTCGTTCTTGGCTTCCCGCAGACTTTTGCGACGCCCGGACCGGAAGTGCGCAATCGCGTGGCCGCATGGCGCGATGGCTTCTTCGTCCAGGATAAGTGGCAGGTTTCCCGCAGACTGACTTTAAACTACGGCATCCGTTATGAATTGCCCACGGTGCCCTATACAATCAACGGCCGCGCCAGCATTATCAACAAAGCCGGGACCGCGCTGATTGTCGGCAAGCCAGGATTCGGCTTTATCGATCCCAGCCACAACAACTGGGCGCCGCGCCTGGGCTTTGCTTACCGCTTGAACGACAAAACCGTGTTTCGTGGGGGCGCGGGCATTTACTACAATCCCAACCAGACCAACAGCTATACGTTTCTGAGCAACAACCCGCCGTTCGTCAGCATCCTGAATTGCACGTGGTCGGCCGGGCTGACGCCGGTGAACCTGAGCAATCCATTCGCATCGGCTGGGGTTTGCCCCTCTGGGCCCGCCGCCGGAACGATTGTTACGCCAGGCAGCCAGAAGGTGTGCCGCATGATCCAGTGGAGCGGCAGCCTGGAGCGGCAGTTGTGGAACGGGGCTGGCCTGGAGGTGCAGTATCTGGGATCGCACTCCTATCACCTGGATCGCAGCTATTACAACAACACGCCGCAGCCGGGACCGGGATCGGTGAACGCCCGCAGGCCGAATCAAAATTTCCCTGGGGCCATCCGTACCATCCAGAACGATGAGATTGCCAATTATGAGAGCCTGAACGTGATCTTCCGGCAGCGCATGACGCGGGGCCTGCAGATGCTTTCGAGTTACACCTGGGCGCACACCCTGGACGTGAGCAGCGATTCGAACGGCGGCGGCACCCCCATGAACCCCTACGGGTGGAAACAGGATTACGGCAATTCCAACTGGGAGATCCGGCACCGGTTCCTGGCCAGCTTCTATTACGACATCCCGTTCTTCAGCACGACGAACGTGATTTTGAAGGGAGCGTTTGCCAAATGGCAGATGAATGGCGTGATCACTTTGCAGACCGGCACGCCCTTCAATATCGGTACTGGAACCGATACCGCCAATACCTCCGCCGGCGGCACCTACCGGCCAAATCTGGTTGGTCCGGCTACCGCGGATTGCGGGCGGGGCCATCTGGTGGGCTGTATTGATCCAACCGCCTACTCAATCGCGGCACTGTATCCGGCCACGCAGGTGTTCGCCTACGGGAACCTGGGGCGCAACATTTTCCATGGACCTGGCGCTGAAACCGTGGACTTTTCTGTGTTCAAGAACTTCCCGATCAAGGAGCGGCTGAAGTTCCAGATCCGTTTCGAGACGTTCGGGCTGTTGAACCACAGCAATTTCGCGAATCCGTCGGCGACCATCAATACCTCGTCGTTCGGCAATATTACTGGTCTGAACGGCACCGCGCCGGGGACGCGCAATATCCAGATCGGCGCTAAGCTGCAGTTCTGATCTGCCGCGCAGGGCAAACATCCCGGCGGTCGAGGCCGCCGGGCCATCTCCAGGTAGCACGGGCCGGGCTTGAATCCTGTATAATCGAAGATTGGACAAGCGCCCGTAGTGTGTCTGAAGTAAATCATGTTCGATAACTTATCCGATAAGCTGCAGAAGGTTTTCAAGAATCTTCGCGGTGAAGGGA
Source organism: Bryobacterales bacterium (assembly GCA_038212805.1). Taxonomy (GTDB): domain Bacteria; phylum Acidobacteriota; class Terriglobia; order Bryobacterales; family Bryobacteraceae; genus JANXQZ01. The sequence goes on from JBBQUE010000014.1 coordinate 7,599, forward strand.
AATTAACGGCTGAAAACATGGAAGTAGCGTTGCGCGAGATTCGCGTGGCGCTGCTTGAGGCCGACGTGCATTTCCGGGTAGTGAAAACCTTCATCGAGGGGATCAAGGCCAAGGCGATGGGAGAGGAAGTGCTCTCCGCCTTGTCGCCCGCCCAGCAGGTGATCAAGATCGTCCGGGACGAACTGGTCAAGATGTTGGGCAGCCACCAATCGAAGCTGAAGATGGCGAATGATCCGCCTACCGCGATCATGATTGTGGGGCTGCAGGGTTCGGGTAAGACAACCAGTACGGGCAAGCTGGCCCGGTGGCTGTCGAAGAACGGGCACAACCCGATTGTGGTTTCGGTGGACGTCTACCGTCCGGCGGCGCGGCAACAGTTGGCGGTGGTGGCGCGGGAAATCAAGATTCCGGTTTACGCGGGCACGCCGGAAGAAACGAAGCCATTGGAATTGGCGAAGTCCGCCCGGCGGGAAGCGGTGCAGACGGGGCGTGACGTTTTGCTGATCGATACCGCGGGCCGGCTGCATATTGACGATCAGTTGATGACGGAGCTGACGGAACTTCGGGATCAACTGAACCTCAGCGAAATCCTGTTTGTGGCAGACGCCATGACGGGGCAGGACGCGGTGAAATCGGCCGAGGAGTTCCACAAACGGTTGGGGATTACGGGTGTGATCCTGACCAAAATGGACGGCGATGCGCGGGGCGGCGCGGCGCTTTCCATCCGGCAGATCACCGGGCAACCGCTGAAGTTCGTGGGCGTGGGCGAGAAGTTCGACGCGCTGGAGCCGTTTCATCCGGACCGGGTAGCGGAGCGGATTCTGGGCATGGGCGACGTGCTGTCGCTGATTGAGAAAGTCCAGGAATCGGTTGATCAGAAGCAAGCCGAGGAGATGCAGCGCAAGCTCATTGATAATGAGTTCACGCTGGAGGATTTCCGGAACCAGATCCAGCAGATCCGGAAACTGGGGCCGCTCGAAAACCTGTTGGGGATGATGCCCAACATCGGCCCGATCAAAGATCTGAAGAATGTGAAGGTGGATGAGAAAGAGATTACGCGGATTGTGGCGATTATCGATTCGATGACGCCCAAGGAACGCGATAATCATATGCTTATCAACGGCGCGCGCCGCCGGCGGATCGCCAAAGGCAGCGGGACATCGGTGCAGGACGTGAACAGTTTGCTGAAACAATATGCGCAGGCGCGCAAGATGATGAAGAGTTTCAGCGGCGGACTGAGCGGCATGATGGGCAAGCGCATGGGGAAGATGAAGCTGCCGGGTGGTCTCGGCGGCATGTTCGGCATGTAAGCCGGACGGACAAAGCCGAAAGAATTCGAAGGGATAGTTAGGAACTTTAAGAATGCTAATGATCAGACTGGCGCGTTTTGGCGCCAAGAAGAAGCCCACGTACCGGGTGGTGGTTATCGAGAAAGAGCGCGCCCGGAACAGCCGCGCGGTGGAAGTGGTGGGTTTTTATAACCCGGTGTCGCAGCCGCAGGTGGTGAACCTGAAGCACGACCGGATCCAGTTCTGGATGAAGAACGGGGCTCAGCCATCCGATCGGATCCAGACCCTGATCCGGAAGAATCCGGCTCCCGCACTCGTGCCGGTAGTTGCCGAGCCCGTTCCGGCCGCGTCCCCAGCAGCCTAGCCGGGTTCATTGCACGCTGCGTCCGCGAACGGCAAGACGAGGGGCAAGAGATGAAGAAGTTGGTGGAAGAGATCGCGAAGGCTCTTGTGGACTCGCCCGAAGCGGTGAGCGTGCGTGAGCTGGAGGGGGAACAGAATACGATTCTGGAACTGCGCGTGGCGTCTGGGGATTTGGGGAAAGTGATCGGAAAGCAAGGCCGTACGGCGCGCTCAATCCGGACGCTGCTGGGGGCCGCGAGCATGAAGCTCAACCGGCGGTACACCCTCGAAATTTTGGAATAAGTGGAACCTGGTCTGGAATTCGTTGTCATCGCGAGGCTGGGTAAAGCCCGCGGGTTGAGGGGAGAGCTGGCTTCCGTCCCGCTCAGTGACGACCCGGAGCGTGTAAAACGGGTGTACGTGAACGGGGCTCCGATGCAGGTGGAGCGGACCTGGTGGCATCAGGACCGATTGATCTTCAAGTTTGAAGGCATCGATTCCATGACGGAAGCCGAGAAACTGCAAGGTTTCGACGTCTGCATCCCGATGGAAGAACGCGCCGCGTTGCCGGACGGGGAGTACTACCAGACGGACCTGATCGGTTGCGAGGTGGTGAATCTTGAGACCGGGAAGGCAATTGGCGTGGTGGAAGATTGGCAGGAATTCGGTGGGCCACCGCTGCTCCAAGTCAGGGCGGAAGACGGCCGTGAGATTCTGATTCCGTTTGCTAAGGCGATCTGTCCGGAGATTGATTCGGCCGCGCGGCGGATCGGGGTGCGGTTGCCGGAAGGTTTAATTGATCTTTGAGGTTTTGACGATCTTCCCGGATTTCTTTGTGGGACCCCTGAATCATGGGATTGTGGCGCGGGGGGCCGAATCCGGTCTGCTGCAGATCCGGATTCACGATCTGCGGAACTGGACGCACGACCGGCACCGGACCGTGGACGACCGTCCGTTTGGCGGTGGCGAAGGCATGCTGCTGAAGCCGCAGCCGATATTCGAAGCCGTGGAAGCGATCTGGCCGGAACGGGGCGAGGGCGATCGCGTGGTGTTGCTCTCGGCGCAGGGCCCGAAGTTCAATCAGGCGGCCGCGCGGCGGTTGGCGGGATATGCACGGATCCTGTTGATCTGCGGGCGGTATGAGGGTGTGGATGAGCGGGTGGCGGGACACCTGGCCGATGAGGAACTTTCCATCGGGGATTTCGTTTTAAGCGGTGGCGAGTTGGCGGCCGCAGTGGTTTTTGATAGCGTGGCCCGGTTGCTGCCGGGGGTTTTAGGAAACCAGGATTCGGCGGTGTACGAGTCGTTTGGCGAGGAAGGCGTGTTGGACTGCCCGCAGTACACCCGGCCGGCGGATTTTCGCGGTCTCCCAGTCCCGGAAGTGCTCATCGGGGGGAACCACGAGGCGATCCGGAAGTGGCGGAAGCAGGCGGCGCTCGAAAAGACAGCGAAGCACCGTCCGGATTTATTACAATAGAGGTTTTGGTTTAGAAATTTTGGTTAAGACAGGGATTTGAATTATGCAGAATGCACTGATGGCGAAACTCGCCAAGAAAAATATGCGGACCGGCCATCCGGAATTCCGCCCTGGCGATACTCTTCGCGTGCACGTAAAAATCAAGGAAGGCGACAAGGAACGTCTGCAGGTATATGAGGGCGTATTGATTGCGCGCCACAACTCGGGCATGGGCGAGACTATTACGGTACGCAAGATCAGCTTTGGCCACGGGGTAGAGCGCATTTTCCCGATTCATGGACCGGTGGTAGACCATATCGATCTGGTCCGCACGGGACGGGTCCGGCGCGCGAAGTTGTACTATCTGCGCGGATTGAAGGGCAAAGCGGCCCGTTTGAAAGAGCGCGAATAGGCCTCCGCGGCCGCATGCATGGCGGCGAAGAGCCAGCACGAACGCGCAGCACGCCAACTGGGCTACTCCCGCATTGCCGGAGTGGACGAGGTGGGGAGAGGTGCGCTGTTTGGGCCGGTTTTCGCCGCTGCTGTCATCCTCTCGCCGGACCGTCCTATACGGGGTTTGGACGACAGTAAACTTCTGCTTCCAGAGCGGCGCCAGGTGTTGGCCGCGCGGATCCGGGAACGGGCGCAAGCTTGGGCCATCGCGGCCGTAGATGCATTTGAGATTGACCGGATCAACATCCTGCAAGCTTCGCGGCTGGCCATGGCACGCGCGATTGAAGCACTGGCCCCACAGCCCGATTACCTCCTGGTGGATGCCGTAACGGTGGATACATTGATACCCCAGAAAGCCTTGATCCACGGGGATGCGCTCTCGCAGTGCATCGCGGCGGCTTCCATTCTGGCGAAAGTGGAGCGCGACGCATGCCTGTGCGCGTGGAACAGGATTTTCCCGGAATACGGCTTCGAAAAGCATAAAGGCTATTCCACTCCACAGCACTGGACCGCACTCAAAACCCATGGGCCGACGGCCCTGCATCGCTTCAGTTTCTCGCCGGTCCGGGAGAGCTGCCAGCGGACGCCGTGGGCCGGTTATCCCACGGAACAGGTGGCGGCTTCGGCATGTCGTTAGAGACCCCTGAAACAAATACGCAGGGCCGAGGCGGGCGATGGCTGCAGCGCACCGGCGTACTGCTCTTCATTGTGTTCTGCTTTGAGATCGGCATCTTCCTGATGATTTTCCCCTGGCTGGAGCCTTGGCAGAATAACTGGCTGGCCAGTTGGCTGCCGTGGAGAAACCTCTATTTCCGGGGGGCTTTGACCGGCGTGGGCGCAATCAATGTGTACATTGCGCTGAGCGAAGCCGCCCATCTTCGTTGAAACGTGCTAAATTCCTCTTTTGATGCCTACCGCCATGGATAAAATCACCGTTGTCGTAATTTCTAAATCAGACGTTCCCCACCTCAGCGTGCTGAAGGAACTGCCGGATTCAGCGCACGTCATTCTCGGAAATTCGGTGGAAGAACTGGCTGCTGCCATGCCGGGCGCGGAGGTGATCCTGAATTCGAATTTCGGGAAAGATCCCTTTGCCAGCCTGTTTCCGGCGGCCACCAGCGTGAAATGGGTTCACTGCCTGTCGGCCGGTGTGGAAAGCATGCTCACCCCGGAGCTGATCGCAAGCCCGGTACCGTTGACCAACGGGCGCGGCGTGTTCCGCACATCGTTGTCTGAATGGTGCCTGGGCGCGATGCTGTTCTTCTCGAAGCAGACACGCCGTCTGATTGAACAGCAGGAACGCGGGGAGTGGGGACAGTTCGATATCGAATTATTGGAAGGCAAGACGCTGGGCGTGGTGGGCTACGGCGAGATCGGCCGGGCCACGGCGCAATTGGCCCACGCCTTTGGGATGAAGGTGATCGCGGTGCGGCGGCGGACTTCGCTCTCCCAGGCCGACCCGCTGCTCAATGCCACCTACGCGCCGAATCAGTTGCACCAGATGCTGGCGGAGTGCGATTTCGTGGTGGTGGCAACGCCGAATACTCCGGAGACCAAGGGATTGATTGGCGCGGCGGAACTGGCGCGCATGAAGAAAACGGCGGTGATTCTGAACGTGGGCCGCGGACCGGTGATCGTGGAATCGGCGCTGATTAGCGTATTGGCTTCAGGGCAGATCCGGGGAGCCGCGCTGGACGTATTCGAACACGAACCGCTGCCGCAGGGCCATCCTTTTTTTGCGCTGAAGAACGTGTTGCTTTCGCCGCATTCCGCCGATCATACGGATGACTGGATCCACCGCGCCATGCACAAGTTTGTCGACAATTTCAAGCTCTACGCAAGCGGGGCTCCGCTTCAGAACATAGTGGACAAGAAAGCAGGGTACTAATATGAAACTGATCGCTTTGATGCTGTTGCTGACCTCCGCGGCCGGCGCACAAACGTACGTTCCCACGGCACAAAATCTGAAGGCCCGGGAATGGTTTCAGGACGCCAAGCTTGGCATGTTCATTCACTGGGGCATTTACAGCGTGTTGGGAAAGGGCGAGTGGGTGATGAACAACGACGCTATCCCGGCGGCGGCGTATGAGGATCTGGCGGCCAAATTCAACCCGGTCCAGTTCGATGCCGCGGCGTGGGTAAAGCTGGCCAAGGATGCCGGCATGAAGTACATCACCATCACCAGCAAGCACCACGACGGCTTCGCCATGTTCCGCAGCAAACAGTCGAAGTGGAACATTACGGACCGCTCTCCGTGGGGCAAGGATCCTTTGAAGTTGCTGGCGGATGAGTGCCACAAACAGGGCATCAAACTATTTTTCTATTATTCGCAGCTGGACTGGCACGATCCCGATTATTATCCGCGAGGCCGCACCGGGCGCACGGCGGGCCGGCCGGAATCCGGGGATTTTAACCGGTATCTGGATTTGATGGATGCCCAGCTTCAGGAACTGCTAACCGGGTATGGAGAAATTGGTGGCATCTGGTTCGATGGCATGTGGGATAAGCCGGATGCGGATTGGCGGCTGAAGAAGACTTATGCGCTGATTCATCGGTTACAGCCCGCGGCGCTGGTGGGGAGCAATCATCATCTGAAGCCCTTTGACGGCGAGGACTTCCAGATGTTTGAGAAGGATCTGCCGGGGAAGAACTCGTCCGGATTCAACGAGCAGTCCGTGGTGGGTTCGTTGCCGCTGGAAACCACCGACACCATCAACGGTGCGTGGGGGTACAATTCCCAGGACCGGAAGTTCAAGAGCACGGCGCAATTATTGCAATACGCGGTGAAAGCGGCGGGCAATAACGCCAATTTCCTTTTGAACATTGGGCCGATGCCCTCAGGCACGATTCAGCCCGAATTTGTGGAACGCCTGCATGAGATTGGGGCCTGGATGAAGAAGAACGGCG
>JBBQUE010000015.1:0-13749 GCA_038212805.1 Bryobacterales bacterium
CGCGGGACCATCACGACCACTCCCAAAATTCCCTGGCGGAATTTCGATCTGCGCGGCGCAGTGGAGCGGCGCACCGGAGCCAAGGTGGAGATTGACACGGACGTCAACGCCGCGGCGCTGGGCGAATTCCGGTGGGGCGCGGCCCAGGGTCTGGACACGTTTATTTACCTGACTATTGGCACTGGCATTGGCGGCGGGGGCATGGTGAACGGACGCCTGATGCACGGCTTGCTGCATCCTGAAATGGGCCACATCCGGATCCCGCAGGATCTGGCCAAGGATTCTTATCCGGGTGCATGTCCTTCGCACGGCAATTGCCTGGAAGGGCTGGCATGCGGGCCCGCCATTGAGACCCGCTGGGGCGTGAAAGGCAATGCCCTGCCGCCAGACCACCCGGCCTGGGACCTGGAGGCCCGCTACCTGGCGCTGGGCGTGACCAACTGGATCTGCACCTTGTCCCCGCAGCGCATCATCCTGGGTGGCGGCGTGATGAACCAGCCGGGGTTGTTGGCGAAAATTCGCAGCCAAGTTCAAGATCTGTTAGGCGGCTATGTGCAGATGCCGGAAATCCTGACGGGCATTGACGATTACTTGGTTTCGCCGGGCCTAGGGGAGCGCTCCGGGATTTTGGGCTCCATGGCGCTGGTAATCCCTTAGTGCGGTGCCTGGCGGCCATAGGCATCCCAACGTACGTCGCCCTGCTTCCCGTAACCCGGCGGCAGCTTATCCCAGCGTTCCCGTGTCAGGCCATTCAAATCATAGACTACGCGCCCGGCCCGGACCGTTATCTCGCAGGTCAGCTTACTCGAACCATCCATCCGGCCGCCGTTCATATCCACGAATCCGAAGTTGCCCTTTTCCAGCCGCAGCACGGCGACATCGGCCGGAGCGCCCACCGATAAGTTGCCCAAATCTTCCCGCTTAATCTCACGCGCCGGATGCCAGGTGGATCGGATGATCACGTCCTGCACCGGCATGCCGAGCGCGATAAACTTATCCATCACGTTCAACATATCCTTCATGCCCGCGTTCATACTGCCGGCATGCAGATCGGTGGAGATGGAATCCGGGATGAATCCGCTTTTCACCAAGGGCACCGCCACCCGCCACAGGAAGCTCCCGCCCCCATGTCCCACGTCAAAGATGATGCCGCGCTTCCGCCCTTCAATCAGCGCCGGGCTCGCTTTGCCGTCCGCACCTTGCTCCCCGCGTAACCCGGAATACACGTGGGTGTAAATGTCGCCAGGGCGCAAAACCTTGGTTAACAGATCATACAGCGGACGCTCTGGCCGGTTCGATCCGTAATCGATCATCACCGGAATATTCGCCTCCTGCCCGGCCGCTACCGACTGTTCGTAGGGCTTCCATTCCGGACCGGAGAAGTGCGCGCTCTTAATCCCGATGATCACTCCCTTATGCTTCAAGGCCATCTCGGCCGTGGGCTTGGCGTCCATGTCGTCCAGATTCTGCTCGTACTTGCCGCCGCGCATCCCGTGGCCAACGATGTTGAGGAACGCCAGCACCCGGGTCTTGGAGCGGTTAATAATGCGGTCCTGAAAATCCTCGAAATTCCGCCATCCTGAACTCCCCGCGTCCGCGATAGTCGTCACGCCGTTCCGGAAGGTGAAGCCATCGGGCGCTATGCTGAGGTCCCCTGCGTAGGAAGCGCGCTCGCCGGTTCCCGTGTAGACGTGGGTGTGAATATCAATCAGCCCAGGGGTGACGTACAGGCCTTTCACATTCACGGTCTTGAACGCTTTGGCGGCGTCGATGTGGGGCGCTACCAGCGCAATCTTTCCCTGCGCGATGGCTACGTCCCGAATTCCATCGATCTTATTCTTACCATCAATCACGCGTCCGCCCTGCAGCAGCAGGTCGAACTCAGGTTGCGCGGCGGCGCAGAAGCACACGGAAAAGAGAAAAAGCAGTTTCATTCGCGGTTGTCCAAGTCGGTATGGCTGTCCAAAGTATGATAGACGCGATCGGTCAGCACGTCTCGCCGGGGTTCAATGCCCAGCCCGGGTTTGGTCGATGAGGCCATCCGGCCATGGTTCCGCTGGGGCGCACCCTCGGCGATGCTGACGGTCACGTAGCTATTAAAATCGGTTGCTGAAAACAGAAACTCCGGCGGCGTACTGTGCGCCAGATGCGCAATCGCAGCGGTCACAATATCGCCCCCCCATGTATCTTCAATCGTCATGGCGATTCCCAGGCTTACGCACAGATCGCGAATCTGCCGGGCCTTCGTCAGGCCACCCACCTTCGAGATCTTCAGGTTGATTACGTCCATCGCCTGGTCACCGTGCGCCCGCACCACCATCCCGATATCGTCAATCACTTCGTCCAGGATGAATGGCCTGTTGGTGTGCCGCCGGACCGCCAGGCACTCCTCGTAGTGCAGGCAGGGCTGCTCCAGATACACATCCACGTCGCGGACCGCGTCCGCCACGCGCACCGCCTGGTGTTGCCGCCAGCCGGTGTTGGCGTCGGCAATCAGTACGTCGCCCGTCTTCAGCCTGGCCGCGGCGGCGTGGATCCGGGCGATGTCTGTATCCGGCTCGCCGCCCACCTTGAGTTGAAACTTGGTATAGCCTTCGGATCGATAATGGTCAACGCTCGCGGCCATGGCCTCCGGCGTGTCCTGCGAAATCGCACGGTATAGCGGGAAATCATGGCCGAACCGTCCGCCCAGCAGAACCGCCACGGGTTGCCCGCTGGCTTTGCCCAAAATATCCCAGCACGCCATATCGATGGCTGACTTCGCATACGGATGGCCCCGCAGAACGCGGTCCATCTTCTCGTTCAGTACATGTAATTGTGTTGGGTCCATGCCAACCAGATGCGGCGCGATCTCGGCAATCCCCGCGCGCGCTCCCGCCGCGTACGCCGGAAGATATGCCGGACCCAGCGGACAAATCTCACCAAACCCGGTAATCCCGGCGTCCGTCTGAATCTCCACCACCGTGGAATCAAACACTTCCACCGAGTTGCCGCCGGACCAACGATAGCTGCCTTCATACAGCGGCAGTTCCACCCGGTACGCCCAAATCGCAGTAATGTGCATCCGCCCTAGTCTAATTCAAACGGACGCTTCGGCGGGGGTCCAACCGGACCATCCTTGGCCTGCTTCAGCAATTCATCGAATTTACGATTCAAAACCTGGGAGTGGTTCTTGTGCTCATTCATGGATTTCTGAAACAGATCCGCCCGCCGCCCTTCCTCTCCTTTCAGCTTCTGGACCGCTGCCTGCAAATCTTCTATCACGGGCGGCCGCACTTTTTCCGTGTGGCTGATCACCGCCTTCAGTTGCGGATCGATCTGCAACATCGCATCGCAACACGGACACTTCACCTCGATCAGATCAACCTTCCCTTTTGCCATATGGCGATCTTAACGCGATACGCTACATTGGTGGTTAAACCGATGAATCCCCGTACCGTCTTCACGGTCCTCGAAGAGACCGCTCACGCTCATCCGAATGGCCCCGCATTGCACCAGCCCATCGGAAAGGGAAAGTACCTGAGCTTCACCTGGAAAGAATGGGTCCAAGCCTCCAAGGAAATCGCCTGTGGGCTACATTCCATTGGGGTGCGGAAAGGCGACATCGTCACGCTGCATTCGGAAACCCGCGCCGAGTTTTATCTGTCCGACATCGGCATCATGGCCATGGGAGCCATCTCCGGCGCGCTTTATACCAGCAATCCGCTGCCTGATCTGGTCGGCAACCTGCGCGCCAGCGGGACCACAGTTGTCTTCGTCGAAAGCCCTAAGAGCATGCGGGCGCTGCAGGGCGCGGCGGGCGAGCCGGGTCTGGCGATTCAGTTCATCCTGCTTACGGGGGAGGACTCCGGCACGCTCACGCTCGACCAGTTGCGCGCCGCTGGCCGGAAGGGATTGGCAGCCGAGCCCGGTCTGTTTGATCGCCTGCGGGCTGCGGTGAAGCCCGAGGATTCCGCCATTCTCTACCTCACCTCCGGCGCGACAGGTGAACCTAAGATGGGCTTGGTAACCCAGGCCGCCGTTGTCTGCAACATGGACCACGGCCCCCAGGTTCTCCCGCTCGGGACTGGCGACAGTACGCTAGTGTTTCTCCCCTCGGCGCATATTGCGCAGCGCGTCGTTTTGGAGATGGTCACCATCAGCCTGGGCGTGGAGGTTTGGTTTTCCGAAAGCCTGGCGAAGATGCCCAATGAATTGAAGAGCATCCGGCCTACATTTTTCCTTGCGCCGCCGCGCGTTTGGGAGCGGGTCTTCGCCAGTATCAATGCCGAGGTGAAGAAAAAGAGCATGCTGCAGCAGCGGATCTTCCACGGCGCGGTGGGAATCGGGTCGGAGGCCGCACGGCTTAGGCAGGAAGGCAAGCCCATCCCCGGCTGGATGGGTGTGGCTTTGAAACTCGCGGACAAGCTGGTCTTCTCAAAAATCCGTGAGCGTTTGGGTGGAAAAATTCGGGTCGCGGCGTCGGGTGCGGCGCCTTTGGGAAAGGAGTTGGCTCAATTTTATGCCGCCATTGGGCTGCCTCTGCATGAGGGGTATGGCCTCACGGAGGGCGGGGTGGCCACCTTAAATCCCATTGGGAAACCAAAGTTTGGCAGCATCGGCAAGCCGCTCCCTGGCATTGAGGTGAAATTGGCGGACGACGGCGAACTGATGCTGAAGAGCCAGTGCAACTTCAGCGGATATCTCAACGACCCTGTAGCCACCGCGTCGGTTCTGCGCGATGGGTGGTTGTTTACTGGCGACATCGCCGAAATCGATTCCGATGGCTACGTTTACATCACCGGCCGCAAAAAGGAACTGATCGTATCCTCCAACGGCAAGAAGATCTATCCCGCCCGCATTGAGGGGTTATTCAAATTCGATCCGGTGATCAATCAGGTGCTTTTGATTGGCGACAAGCTGCCTTTCGTCACGGCATTGATCACCGTCAACACGGCGAACTTGGAGGCCCTCAGCAGTCCAGTGACGGAGCATGTCCAGAAGACCGTGAACAAGATTAATAAGCAACTGCCCGGATTTGAGCAGATCCGGAAGTTCCGTATTCTGGAACGCGAGTTTACGATTGAGAGCGGGGAACTGACGCCGACCATGAAGGTTCGGCGCGGCAGAGTGCTGGAGAATTACCGCAGCGTGGTTAGCGAACTGTATATGGGGAAAGAGGAAAGCCAGTGATGCCTCCGGTGGCGAAAATCGTGCCCCATCAGCTGACGGTGCACGGTGAGGCCCGGACCGATAACTATTACTGGCTGCGCGATCGTTCGGATCCTGACGTTGTGGCCTACCTGGAAGCGGAGAATGCCTACACCGCCTCGGTGATGGAGCCTGCGGCGGATTTGCGTAAGAACCTATATGACGAGATGCTGGCGCGAATCAAGGAGGACGACAGCAGCGTCCCCACGCCGCACGGAGGCTGGTTTTATTACACCCGCACGGAGAAGGGAAGGGCCTATGCCATTTCGTGCCGTAAGCATGGTTCCCTGAGCGCCTCCGAAGAAATCATGCTGGACGGAAACCTGCTGGCCGAGGGCCGGAAGTATTTCCGTTTGGGAAACTTTGAGGTCAGTCCCGACCACTCGCTGCTGGCCTATTCGGTCGATTTTGAGGGCGACGAGGCCTACACCATCCGGGTAAAGAACCTGGCGTCGGGAGAACTGCTCACGGACGAAATCCCCAATACTTACTATAGTTTGGCTTGGACTAATGACAACCGGTCTTTCTTCTACACGGTACTGGATGAGACCAAGCGGCCCTACCGGGTCTACCGTCATCGCCTGGGAACCGCTGCCGCCGATGACGTGCTGGTGCACCAGGAAGACGATGCGCGTTTTGCAGCGTCGCTTGCGAAGACACGGAGCGAGAAGTTCATCTGGTTGCAACTCGACAGTCCGCTCACGAGCGAGGTTCGATATTTCGAAGCCGATGCGCCTGCCTCTGGCTTTAAGATCATACTGCCCAGGAAGTTAGGCGTGGAATATGAAGTAGAACATCAAGGGCACTGGTTCTACATCCGCACCAACGAAGGGGCGCAGAATTTCCGCCTGATGCGTACCCCCGTGGCCGATCCCTCCCGGGAGAATTGGGAAGAGGTAATTGCCGCTCGGACGGACGTGACCATTGAAGATGTGGACGGCTTCGCCCGCTACCTGGTGATCTCGGAAAGGGAACGCGGGCTTGAAACCATTCGTATCGCGCCTGCCGGACACACGGATGAATTTGAAAGGATCGAGTTTCCTGAGCCCGTTTATACCGTCGGGATCACCGCTAATCCCGAATATGATACCGACGTACTCCGGTTCAATTACTCCTCATTAGTGACCCCCGCCTCGGTGTTTGACTACGACCTCAGGACCAAGACTCGAGTTCTGAAAAAACAAACCCAAGTGGGTGGATATGACCCAACGCTTTATCAATCCGAGCGCCTATTCGCCCGGGCGCCTGACGGAGTGGAAGTGCCCATCTCGGTGGTCTATCGGAAAGGGATTCAGCGTGACGGCCGTAACCCCTTGCTGCTCTATGGTTACGGAGCCTACGGGCTGACTAGTGATCCAGGATTCAGCTCTGAGCGGCTGAGTCTGCTGGACCGTGGCTTCGTTTTTGCAATCGCGCACATCCGTGGCGGCGGCGATCTGGGGAAGTACTGGCACGAGGCAGGGAAGTTGCTTGCGAAGCGCAATACCTTCACCGACTTCGTTGCCTGTGCCGAACATCTGATTGCAAATGGCTATACCGCCAGTGACCGCTTAGCGGCGCGTGGCGGGAGCGCCGGAGGACTCCTGATGGGCGCCGTTTTGAACCTGCGGCCCGATCTGTTTCGGGCCATCAGCGTGCGCGTGCCGTTCGTTGACGCCCTGACCACCATGCTGGATCCGACCATCCCCCTGACGATTACGGAATATGAGGAGTGGGGCAACCCGGAAGAACTGGAATACTACCGTTACATCCGGTCCTATTCCCCCTACGACAATGTCCAAGTGGCCCACTACCCCGCCATGCTGGTGACGACCGGCATCAACGACCCCCGCGTCGCTTATTGGGAGCCGGCCAAGTGGGTGGCCAAGTTACGCTCAGTGAAAACCGATGCGAACGTGATCCTCTTGAAGACCGAACTGGGTGCGGGCCACTTCGGGCCATCCGGGCGGTATGAGCAACTGAAGGAAGCTGCGTTGGACTACGCTTTCCTGTTGCAGCAGATACCGCATCAGCCGTGACGCGGGCCAGTCTACTCCGGCTCATCCTGCTGGGGGGCGTTTGGCGGGGTATCGCCCAGGCGCAAACCGGTTTCGAGGCTGGTGAATTTCGCAATGCCAAACGGCAACGGCTACGGTACCGGCTGTTCATTCCGGAGAATTACGATCCCCAAATTCGCTATCCGCTCATGCTCTGGCTGCACGACATTCTGGGCGTGGGAAATGACAATCATAAGCAGACAGAGGGATCGAATGAAAGCGGAGTTGATCTCTGGATTGCCGCGGAAACACAGTCGAAGTATCCGGCCTTCGTTCTGGCGCCTCAATGTCCTTTTGGTTCGCTGTGGGTGAACTTCCTGCACCGGACCCCGTCGCGCGCTTTGCTGTGCGTGCTGGATCTCTTAGACCAGTTGCAGCAGGATTATTCCATCGACGCGGACCGGCTGTACGTGTCGGGCCAGTCCATGGGTGCCTTTGCCACGTGGGCGCTCTTAGCCTTTCGGCCTCAACTGTTTGCGGCGGCCGTGCCGGTATCCGGGGGAGGGAAGCCGGGCAAGGCGCATCTCTTCGCGCACGTTCCTATCTGGGCATTCCATGGGCGTCTGGATCCCATTGTCCCCGTCCACGAATCCCACCGGATGATCGCGGCATTGCGCCGGGCCGGCGGTGAGCCGCTCCTGAGCGAATTCCCCACGCAAGCGCATGGCGTCCGGTTTTGGAAGGTTGTGTTTCGGGAGGCTGGCTTGGCCGATTGGGTGTTCGGGCAGAAGAGAAAGCCGCCCCTCGCAGCCCGCGGAGGCACGCGCTGAATCGCAGGCGAAAACGCCCGCGCCACTTGGCGGGAGCTTATTACCACCGTGGTCCGTTTCCAGGTTCATACATTACTTCAGTGCGCTTAATCCTCATCGCTTTCAGCCCGTGGTGAAAGTGCCTTCCGGGAGAGAAGGTCAATCTTGACCTGTTTCAGGGTATGCGAACCATCAAGTGCCCGTCAGTAGCGGGCCTGGGAAGATCGAATATCACTACGAAAACCCGGACTTTCACCACGGGCTGCTAGGGGGTTCCGTCGTAGTAGAGTCCCCTGGCGGAACTAGTGGTTTACGGGCACGTAGAATATTCGCTTCTGGCCTTTCGCCACGTGTTGCCAGTTGTTCGCTAGTTACGCACTAAATCCCAAAAACGAACACCTGCGTTGCTGCGCAGTGCTCCCGAAAAGCCGTAACGCTTGTATTATCAACCACATCAGCGATGGACAACAACGTGCACACCAGGAGACCAGAATCTTTATGGATATCCCTCGTGGAAAAGAAGTAGCGCGCCGCAAGTTAATCCGGAGGTTGGCCCTGGCAGCGTTGGCGCTCGCCGTCATTCCAGCCGTCACGGTAGGTTTGTCCCGTCTGAAGCCTGCCGCGCCTGAAGTGGAGCTTGCAACCCTGTGGCCGGATACGGTGAAGCGCGGGCCCATGGTGCGAGAAGTCCGCGGATTAGGCAAGCTGGTGGTGGAAGAATATATCTGGATTCCGGCTCAGTTTGATGGACGCATCGAGAAGATCAACTTCCTGCCCGGCAGCGTTGTGAAAGCGAATGAAGTGCTGATGATCCTGAGCAATCCCGATATGGAATTAGCGGCCAACGACCTGGAGTGGCAGGTAAAGCAGGCCGAGGCGAATTACACCAATCTGAAAGTCACCCTGCAGAGCAACCAGTTGCAGCAGAGGGCGACAACTGAACAGGTGAAGTCCGATTTGATGCAGGCGAGTCTGACGGCGGAACGCGACCAACAGCTTGCCAAGGCTGGCCTGAAGGCCGATCTGGAAACGCGGCTTTCGGCGGCTAAGGCGGATGAACTGAAAAACCGTTACGGACTTTCGCAGCAGCAGTTGGATTTGAGCGGATCCGCGATTCAAGCCCAATTGGACGCCCAGCGGGTGCAGATCGAAAAGCTCAAGGCTGCCTACGACTTGAAGAAGAAGCAGGTGGCGCAGTTGGTGATCCGCGCGGGAGTGAACGGTGTTCTGCAGCAACTGGGCGCTGGAGCCCCAGCACCGCCGCTAGAGGTAGGCCAGCGCGTTACGCCTGGGACGATTTTGGGCAAAGTGGCGCAGCCCTCGCGATTGAAGGCGGAACTGTTGATCCCGGAAACGCAGGCCAAGGATGTGACCATCGGACAGGTGGCTTCCATTGATACGCGGAATGGAATCGTGCCGGGCAAGGTGTTTCGCAAGGATCCGGCGGCGATCAATGGCACCATCGCGGTGGATGTAAAGCTGGAAGGGCAGTTGCCCGAAGGCGCAGTCCCTGATCTCAGCGTGGACGGAACGGTGACGATCGAGAAGCTTTCCAACGTAGTGTTCATGAGCAGGCCGGTTATTGGACAGGCGAACGCCAGGATCACGGTATTCAAGTTGGACCCGGATGGCAAGGAAGCCACGCGTGTGCCAGTGTCCCTGGGCCGGAGTTCGGTGAATACCATCGAAATTCGCGATGGTCTCCGCGTGGGTGACCGGGTAATCTTATCTGACATGTCGGCCTGGGATGCCTACAATCGCATCCGGCTGAAATAGGAGCACATATGGACAATAAAGCGTTGATTCAATTGGATGGGGTGACCAAGGTCTTCGTCACCGATGAAGTAGAAACCCACGCTCTGGCTGGCATTCATATTGAAGTCAAGAAAGGGGAGTACGTCTCAATAGCGGGGCCCTCGGGTTGCGGAAAATCCACGTTGCTGGCCATTTTGGGACTGTTGGATTCGCCTACGGACGGTACCTATATTTTGAATGGCACTTCCGTTGAAAATCTGAAACTGTCGGAAAGGGCGCGGATTCGCAATCGGGAGATTGGCTTTATCTTCCAGGCATTCAACCTGATTGGCGATCTAACCGTCTACGAGAATGTGGAACTTCCCCTGACCTACCGCGGCATGGCCGGAGCCGAGCGCAAAAAACGGGTCCATGATGCGCTGGAACGCGTGGGCATGGGTCACAGGGTGAAGCATTATCCGTCGCAATTGTCCGGTGGCCAACAGCAGCGCGTCGCGGTCGCCCGGGCCCTGGGAGGCGACCCTGCCATCCTCCTGGCCGACGAACCGACGGGAAACCTGGATTCAACGAATGGCGAGGCGGTGATGGAATTGTTGCGGGATCTGCACCGGGGCGGAGCCACAATTTGCATGGTTACGCACGATACCCGGTTTGCGCGGTATGCGGACCGTTCGATTCACCTGTTCGATGGAAGGATTGTGGAAGAAAACGTGGGGGTGGTTTAGCTGTTCGAAGTTCGGCGGCGGTGTAATCTTATTCCGATAACGAATATTATGTAAAATAGACAATTAGCTGAGGTAGGACCCGACGTTCCTCATTTCCGAGCTTCGCCGCGAAGGGTGGCATAGGCCCAATTCATCGGCACTCTTTGTTCTCCCAGCGCGATCCCGCGGTCCCGGCGGTCTTTGAGGAACCACAGCCCCGGATAAAGGTTGGGGTCACGGTTCACGCTCGGGATCAGGCGGATATGGTGAGTCGACGAAAAACGCCGGAGCACATTTGTGGTGATGTCGTGGTTGGCGAAATCGTGCAGTTCCACCAGAAGGTCGCATTGCAGAAGTCCCGGGGCCGCCGCGGGGTCCAACAACTGGTCTTCATAGCCTTGGCAATCGCAGACCAGAAGCGGGCCACTCAGGGGTAGCCGGTTCAATTCTTCGGGTGAGCAAGCGCCCCGGATAAACACCCGGTCCCCCACGCCATTGTCTCGCGCCATTTCCTCGCAGGCATCCCGCGAGGCCGGGTCGATATCGAAGGCTTCCACGACCGTATGAGGACAGCGTCGGGCAAGTCCCACGGCATAATATCCTTCGGCGCAACCAACGTCGATGATAAGGGACTAGCCGTGCCGGACGATCTCTTCCAAAACGCCGGAGAGTTCGGCCTCGTAACTGCCGAGCAACTTGGGCAAGAATTCGCTATTGTGACTGCGCCGCAGATAGTTCATACCCGCGAAAGGACCCTGCAAAACTCGAGCGTCGTAGTGGTGCAGAAAGAGCTCGGCGGCTCGCTGCGTGCGGCGTAAATAGTCCTTGGTGAGCCAAGCCCGCCAGATGCGCCGGGCGATCTCGGTAGCGTTAAGAGCCACCCCAAAATTGTACCTCTTTCGGCATTGATTCCCTATCTCTTTCAGATCAATTCATTGGGTCGCGCCGACTACTAGAGCTTGGATTCCTAGGGACTAAAGTGGTGGGCGCGCAGGGACTCGAACCCCGGGCCTCCTGCGTGTGAAGCAGGCGCTCTAACCAACTGAGCTACGCGCCCTAAGGGCAGACCAACTTCTATAGTCTACACCGCCCATCCCCGAATCACAAATTTGTGAACGGAATCACGATGCCGGGCGAAAATGCAAATCCACGGAATACACCGCCAAGTCCACCCGCACCAGATACAGCACCTCAATCCGCAGCGCATCTCCGGATTTCGATACCTTCACGTCCTCGGTATGCACCGGCAATCCCAACTCCGCCGCCTTATTCACCACGTTGGCCCGCAGCATTTCCGGAGTCTTTCCCGCCGTCGCCGGATCCGCCCCCACATCGTTCAAGTATTGCTGCAACTTCCAGTTCTCAAAGTACGGAGGCAGTAGCATAAATCCGATTACGGCCATGCCTAGCAGAACCGCGATCCCCGCCACCGTACGAACATTCATCGCTTCGATTCCTCCAGCGATTCCAGCTCTTTCCACATGCCTTTATTTCCCTCCCAAGCTGGGCTCTTCGGACCCGTCAGGTCCACCTCCGGCATCTTCAACGTTCCATGGCCGTAAATGCAGATGTATTCCATACGCGGTTGTCCAATCAGAAACATGTTCGGCCAGGACCCTGCCGCCACCGGCATCCGCAGTTTCCGCACGCAAATCCGGCAGCGATAACGCTGATCCCATACCACCAGGTAGAGCACCCCGATCGAAACCAGGAAATACAACATCATCAGGGTGGTGTAGGTCAAGTCATGCACGAACGGATCCTGCCGTTGCCGCAAGAACCCATCCGTGCGCGGAGTGAATTTGCGGATTATCAGGCCCACGGACCACAAGAACGCGGCCGCGGCCAACAGCTTGGCCAGTAGATAGCCCCAATACTTCATGCTCGATGCCCTCCCCTAATTGCGGAAAAAGTTCCTAGCCAGGAATAGTACATTGGCGGGACGCTCCGCCAAACGCCGCATAAAATACGGATACCATGCGTCTCCATAAGGAACGTACAGCCGCAATTGGTACCCTTCTTTCACAAGGCGCCGCTGCAAATCCCGCCTGATGCCGTACAGCATTTGGAACTCAAACCGGTCCGCGCCAATTCCCCGCCCGCGCACGTGCGCCAGCGCCTGTTCGATAATCTCGTCGTCGTGGCTGGCGATGGCGGGATAAGTGCCCGCATCCAGCAAACGCTTCATCAGCCGCACATAGTTCGCGTCCACGTCGGCTTTCCGTGGAAACGCCGCCGTTGGCGGTTCCTGGTACGCGCCCTTGCACAGCCGGACCGGCACGCCCCGGCGGCAAAGTTCTTCAACATCCGCCTCACTACGGAATAAATAGGCCTGGATCACAGCCCGCACACACTGATATTGGTCGTGCATGGCGTGTACAATTCTCAAAGTGCGGTCGACATATTCGCTGGATTCCATGTCGATCTCCACCCGGCTTCCAATTGCCTGGGCGCGGGCCACCAGTTGTCTCACGTTCTCCTGGCAGATATCATCCGACAAATCCAGCCCGAATTGCGAAAGCTTGATCGAAACCGTGGCAGGAATCCGCTGGGCCTCAATCTGCTGCAGCGCCTCAAGATAGGCGTCGCGCGAAGCCTGGGCCTCCGCCGCGGACGATACATTTTCACCCAGACAATCCAGGGTTGCCAGGACGTTCTCGGCATGCAACTTCCGAATCACGGCTATTTCCTGCGCTAACGTCTTCCCAGCGACAAACCGCGACGTCACGCGCGCGGTTACTGGCGATGTTTCCACCCAACGGCGAAGCCAGCCTTGATGCGAAAGGTACAGCAGAACGCTGCGGAGCACTAGCTTAAGCATACCGCCTGGCAACCGCGAACTTGCTAGGATGAAGGTCAATGCGAGTCGCCGTGGTGGGATT
The DNA here is from genome assembly GCA_038212805.1 of Bryobacterales bacterium. Classification (GTDB taxonomy): domain Bacteria; phylum Acidobacteriota; class Terriglobia; order Bryobacterales; family Bryobacteraceae; genus JANXQZ01. Next base: position 13,317 of record JBBQUE010000015.1, read on the forward strand.
GGGTTTCATGGGAAGCATGCATCTGAAGGCCCTGCGCTCCATCCCGGGCGCGGAGATTGCGGCTGTATATAGCAGCGACCCTGCGAAACTGTCGGGCGACCTCAGCGCCATTCAGGGAAATCTGGGCGGCCCCGGTGAACGCTTCGACTTTTCCGGCATCGCCAAGTACACCTCGATTCCAGCGCTTCTGGCCGATCCGTCGATTGATGCAGTCGACCTCTGCCTCCCCACGGATCTGCACGCGCCGGTCACCCTCGAAGCCTTACGCGCCGGCAAGCATGTTCTGGTGGAAAAACCCATGGCGCTCGATGGAAAAACCGCCCGCGGCATGATCGCGGAGGCTCAGCGGCAAAGCCGTATTCTGATGACCGGTCAGGTGTTACGCTTCTTTCCCACCTACCAGGTTTTACGGGACAAGTTGCGCCACGGCCAG
>JBBQUE010000016.1:0-13612 GCA_038212805.1 Bryobacterales bacterium
GAGTTGCTTCAACTAGTGCATAATCGGGTCAGGCAAATCCTTGATGAGTTCACCGAAGTGGGTTGCCTAAAATATACTATAGTGGACCCAGGATTTCAGACCGGGCAATAAGTAAGATTCTGACGGAGTCATTGACAAGGAGCGGTTGATGACAACGACACGAAAGACATACAGTCCAAAGTTCAAAGCGCGGGTTGCCCTGGAGGCCCTGCGAGGCGAGAAAACCTTGAGCCAGCTGGGCTCGCAGTTCAAGGTGCATCCGATACAGATCGCCAAGTGGCGAAAGTTGGCGCAGGACCAGCTGCCGGAACTATTCGTGGACGGCCGGCGCAAGGCGGCTCACGCGGAAGTGGAGACGACCGCGCTCTTCGAGGAGATCGGGCGGCTGAAGGTCGAACTGGATTGGCTTAAAAAAAGAGCTGGCATGCTCGACTAAGGACCTTCGCCAACGGGTGGACTGGGATCACGGCAGGATCAGCATTCGCCGCCAAAGCGAACTGCTGGGCGTAAATCGAGCGAGCCTTTACTACAACCCGCTGGGCGAGAGTGAAGAGAACTTGCGTCTTATGCGATGGATCGACGAACAGTACACCGAGACGCCGTTTTTCGGGAGTCGGCGTATGACGGCTTGGCTGCGCCAGGAGAAGGAACAGGAGGTAAATCGCAAACGCATCGCGCGACTGATGGAGGTGTTGGGGCTGGAGGCGGTCTATCCAAAGCCCAAACTGAGCGGGCCGGGCGACGGTCGCAAGATCTACCCGTATTTGCTCAAAAACGTCGATATAGAGCGGGTCAACCAGGTTTGGAGCACAGACATCACGTACATCCGCCTGGCGCACGGATTCTGTTACCTGGTGGCGGTAATGGATTGGCACAGCCGATTTGTGTTCAGTTGGTCCTTGTCACTGACGATGGAAATGGAATTTTGCTTGGAGGCTTTAGGCGCCGCTTTGCAGCGGAGGCGGCCGGAGATTTTCAACAGCGACCAGGGCTCCCAGTTCACCAGCGAGCGGTTCACCGGCGAGTTGCTCAAACGTGGAATCTCGATCAGCATGGACGGACGCGGGCGCTGCTTCGATAACATCTTCATCGAGCGACTGTGGCGTTCGTTGAAGTACGAGGAGGTGTACCTGAAGGATTATCAGTTGGTGAGCGAAGCCCGGCTCGGCATCGGGAACTGGATCGAGTTTTACAACCATCGGCGGCCGCATCAAAGCTTGGGCTACCGCACACCGGCCGGGATCTACAAGGAAGGAGGCATTGATTGACTCGGGGACTCTGTCCCCGAACCCCTGGGATTTATCGCCTTGTGGCCAGAATGGATGGACTACACTGATGGGACTGGAACGGAGGATAGGGCTCCGCAGGGATGCGCCCCGAGCGCCGATTCCAGGGCCGGAATGGCTACGGGCGGCGGCGACTGCGGTCGCCCGAAACGCGGGACCGAGACCCCGTCGGACATTAGCTTATTCGAAGCGAAAAATGGTCTTGACTATGGGGTCCACTTTAGTGTTAGAACTTACCCTTTGCGAAACAGGAGGACTTTAGGCCGACCGGGATGGGAACCAGCGCTCCACGGTTGCGCGCACGCTGACCGAGTGGTCATGAAACATGATTTTCGCTTTCGGGGCCAATTCACAGGTTGCGTTGACGATTTGCTCCATGAAGTGTGTCATGGCAGGGTCGCTGACAACGCCCCCTCCAATGAGCACACCATCGCAGGGTCGCGTTCTCAATTGGTGTTTGAAACCCTCGAGGCCGCTTTCGGGAGAGGCGTAGATGATTTCGTAAGTGTAACCGGCGCCACGCATCATCTCTTGCAGGCCGCTTAACCGCTTGATGACCTTCGGGCGCTCCTCTTCTGGGATGGAGGGATGCTCCATCGGCAGTCCAATATGGAGGATTGATACGGTCACGACTGTCTCCCGTGAGATTTTGGGACCGGGGCCTCAGCGACTCCGCGGTCCGTATGAAAAAAGATACCACTGCGTTAGGACCGTGGGGAATTCCAGCGCGCGCGGGGGGCATACGATCCGAAAGCGCCTTACGCCTACCCATGCTTCTGGGCTCCATTCTTCATTATGGGGAACTGACTTGGTAGTCCTCGTCCTTGTTGCTTGCCGGGCCAAGACAGCGCTTTTTGTCTCTGATTGGGGGAGCGCTGTCCAGTTCTTTCGGGCACATGGCGGTTTGCCGTTCAAGCCAGGCTACCAGTTGCTCACCGTCGTCCGTGGAATCGCGCTCCTGTTCATCGGCCATCAATTCTTCAAGCTCCTCATTTGTTAGAGGTTTCCGTGCCCAGTGCCGAACGTGCAACACCTGCACTGAACCCGAGGATTCGGTTGCCCGCATAATCTTGAGATAAATCTTGTAAGCACGGTTCTTGTTTCCATGGAGAAGGAGCCGAACGGCGTCTCCAAGCTCCTCTGCGTCGGGTGCCGGAGGGCACCGCCCAGGCATCTCCCGCAGAGTATCGATCGTGCCGAGAATCGCTGCCAGCCACTTCCGAGCGACGCCTAAACTTGCCTGGCTTTTGATGAAGCCAGTGATCGAATCGAGATCGGCAAATGCCTGGTCTGTGATCAGAACCTCATAAGCCATGCTTCGACCGAAGTTTTGCGGCTGCCTCTTCGAGGGTAATTGTGCGGCCTTCTTCGCCATCCTGCATGCCACGACGGATCGCAGCAACGGTCTCGGCGCGTTCCAAGCGTTCCAGTAGCAGCTGGTAGCTTTCCGCGTCCTGCACCACGAGCTCGGCTCTTCCGTTCACCGTCAGCACCATGGGTGCCTTCATTTCCTTGAGGCGGCCAACGTAGTCTTTGATGTTGCGCTGAAACTCGGTAACGGACCGAACTTCTCTCAGGTCGATCATGTGAACCTTTATCGTGCTTAAACCAGATAATTCCACGCTACCACGGGAAGGCTGAGCCGGGCGAGGACTGATTGTGCCTCGGCCGGGCGGCCCGCCTTCTTGAAGGCTTGGCCGAGTTGATGATAGAAGGCGGGTTTTTCCGAATTGAACCTGGAAACCTTTATGAGCAGGCGGATGGCTTCCTCGGGGTACGCTTTTTCCATCTGGATGCGGACTAGATCAGAGAGCGGTCCTCAGAACTCCGGGTTGATCTGAGGGCGGCTGTGGGCGTTGGTTGCAGTGAATTCGCGCGGCGATATTTGGGATTCGAGCCGGACGAGAAGCAGCGCCAGGTGCTTGATTCCGATGCAAAGCAAGGCATGCTGTACTGCTGCCGGCAATGGGGCAAATCGAGCGTGATGGCGATCAGGAGTGTGTACCATGCGATGTTCAACGACAAGTGCACGGTGCTGATCGCGAGCCCGAGCGCGCGGCAGAGCTGGGAGATGATGCGCAAATGCAAGGAATACGCCAGGATCCTGGGACTGAAGGCGCGCTGGGGCCGGGATAACCCGATTTCGCTGCAGTTAGGCAACGGCAGCCGGTGGATAGGCGGCGTGGGTGAAGGAGGCAATGTTTCTGGCGCTGAGCCCGATGCTGGCGACGACGAATGAGGCGATGTGGATGCTGAGTACGCTGAACGGGTCGCGCGGGATGTTCTTGCGGATATGGAAGGATGGAGGCCCGGACTGGGAGCGGTTTTAGGCTCCGCGACGGAATGCGCGCGGATTCGGCCGGAGTTTTTGGAGCGGGAGAACAAGATGATGGGCGAGTGGCGGTATGCGCAGGAGTATGGGTGCGGGTTTGTGGATAACGGGGATAGCTATTTCACGCGGGAGTCGGTGGAACGGTGCTTTGTGGATAACGAGTGGGTTCTGGAGGTATAGGCGAAGCAACAGGAGTTTGTGCTGGATGAGGGCGATGGAATTTCCGATGAGAAGCAAAAGTATGTTCAGCTTACGCTGATCAATGATCTACGGGCATAGGTGGATAAGTGGCGGCCGATTCCAAATCCTGGGGATTGGCAGGTGACGCCGGAGATCGCCGGTTCAAGCCACGCAGAATTGGTTTTGGAGATGACATGGGAGCTATGCCCCCAACCCCAGGATTTGCCGCATTGGAGCCGATCAAGGCTGTTTCCATCCAAGCCGGACAGGGAAACCGTCCGGCTCCCGGTCTCGGCACCAGGCTGGCGCTCAGGTTGCGTCCGCGCAGAGCCTTATCCTCCATCTGGTGCTGGGTAACTTATTACAGATTTTGAAGAAGAACACTCAAACGAAAAAGTGTTTACACAAAACTAAACTATTGATACCTCTGGCTCCTCCGGGTTTGACGAAACCTTATACAGACGATATAGTTTTACACTAGAGGGTTCCTCGCCTTGAAACTTAGATTCATCGCCGCTTTATGTTTCACCGCTGTCGCCATGGCGCAACCGGCGGCCCCCGTGAAAGTCACCTCAGTTGAGGGAATCACCGAGTACCGGCTCGCCAACGGCCTTCGATTTCTTGTCTTCCCAGACGCGTCGAAGCCCACCATCACCGTCAACATGACCTATCTGGTCGGCTCGCGGCATGAGGGCGCGGGTGAAGGCGGAATGGCCCACCTGCTGGAGCACATGGTGTTCAAGGGTAGTCCGAAGCACACCAATATTCCCCAGGAGTTGACAGAACACGGCGCCCGCCCGAACGGCAGCACAACGTATGACCGCACGAATTACTTCGAGACGTTCCAGGCCTCGGATGAAAATCTGAAGTGGGCACTCGACCTGGAATCGGACCGCATGGTGAACTCGTTCATCAAGAAGGAAGACCTGGATAAAGAGTTCAGCGTGGTGCGCAACGAGTTCGAAGCGGGGCAGAACAATCCGATCGGCGTTTTGTTCCAACACACCATGTCGGCGGCCTACTTGGCGCACACCTACGGGCGTCCGGTGATCGGCAACCGCAGCGATGTGGAGAGGGTGCCGATTGCGAATCTCCAAGCCTTTTACCGTAAGTTTTACCAGCCGGACAACGCCGTGCTGACGGTGGCCGGCAAGGTGGACGAAGCGAAAGTCGTTGCCATGGTGAACGGGTATTTCGGCGGAATTCCCCGTCCCGCGCGCGTTCTGGAACCTACGCACACGATCGAGCCTGAACAGGACGGGGAGCGGCTGACGGTTGTCCGCCGCGTGGGCGACGTCCAAGCCCTTTTTGCTATGTACCATACGCCCGACGGAGCTCATCCGGATCAGGCGGCGCTCGACATTCTCGCCGGCGTGATGGGAGAACAGTCGTCTGGCCGGCTTTACAAATCCATGGTGGATAACAAGAAAGCGTCACAAGTATTCTCGAACGCCATGCAAATGAACGAGCCGGGCCTGATCATCTTTGGCGCGATCCTGAACAAGACCGATTCCATGGACGAGGCGCGCAAGGTGATGCTGGACACCATCGACGGAGTCGTAAAGGAGCCACCCAGCAAGGAGGAGGTGGAGCGAGCGCGTACCCGTATTCTGAAGCAGATCGACCAAAGCCTGCGTGACGCCGACCGGGTGGGGCTCTTCATGAGCGAGTATCTGGCCCGCGGCGACTGGCGCCTGCTGTTCCATGAACGGGACATGATTAAGAAGGTTACGCCTGCCGATGTGCAGCGCGTGGCGGCAGCGTACCTGAAGCCGTCGAACCGGAGTCTGGGTGAGTTTATTCCGGATCAAAAGCCGGACCGCGCGGCGATCCCGGAAAAGACTGACATCGCTGCCCTGTTGAAGGACTACAAGGGCGAAGCTGCGGTGGCTCAGGGAGAGGCCTTCGATCCATCCCCATCGGTCATCGAATCGCGGCTGCAACGCTTCACCCTGCCTTCCGGCATGAAGGTGACGCTGCTTCCCAAAAAGACCCGTGGCGGCAGTGTGCACGCCGTGGTGCGGCTGCATTTCGGCGACGTGGAGAGCCTCAAGAATCAGGACATTCCGGCAAGTCTGGCGGCCCAGGTTTTGATGCGCGGCACCAGATCGAAGAACCGCCAGCAGATTCAGGACGAGATGGACCGCCTGAAGGCGCAGATCAATGTATTCGGCGGCGCAACCGGCGCCAACGGCAGCATCGAAACAACAAAGGAGAACCTGCCCGCCGCTTTGCGGCTGCTGGCGGAAATCCTGAAGGATCCGTCGTTCCCGGAGAGCGAGTTCGAGCAGGTGCGCAACGCTCAGATGACGCAGTTGGATTTCGCTAAGACTGAGCCACAAGCCATCGGCGGCATCCGGCTGCAGCAGGTTTTGTATCCTTTCCCGAAGGGCGACGTTCGGGGAACTATGTCAATTGAGGACCAACTGTTGGAGTTGAAGTCCGCCAAAGTGGAGAGCGCAAAAGCGTTCCACAAACGCTTCTATGGCGCATCGCACGGGGAGTTGGCGGTGGTCGGCGACTTCGATGCGGCGGAGATGAAGAAGTTGGCGCCGGAGTTGTTCGGGGATTGGAAGAGCGCCGCGAAGTTCGAGCGGATCAAGACCGGCTACCAGAAAGTGGCGCCAATCAACGAAACCATCGAGACTCCCGATAAAGCCAACGCGGTGTTCTTCGCTGCTTCCAGGCTCAACTTGAGCAGCGGCGATCCGGACTATGCTCCCCTGGTGTTCGGCAACTATATGCTGGGCGGCGGCTTTCTCAACTCCCGGCTGGCGACGCGGATCCGCGTGAAGGACGGGTTGAGCTATGGCGTGGGCTCGGGCGTGACCGTGAAGAGCGACGAGAAGGATGGATCGTTCCGGGCAAATGCCATCGCCGCACCCCAGAACATCGCCAAAGTGGAGGTGGCTTTCAAAGAGGAAGTGGAACGCGCTTTGAAGGATGGGTTTACACAGAAGGAGATCGATGCGGACCGCTCGGGGTGGCTGCAATCGCAACAGGTGACCCGCGCACAGGACGCGTCGTTGGCGGGACTGCTTGCCGCGCGCGATTACGACGGGCGCACCATGGCGTTCGACGAGGCTTTGGAGAAGCGGGTATCGTCATTAACTTCCGGGGAAATTACGGCCGCCATGCGGAGGGTGATAGATCCGGCGCAAATCTCGATAGTGAAGGCTGGCGACTTCAAGAAAGCCGCGGCGCAGGCGAAGTAGCGCGTTTCTACCTCCGTCCCGGTACCGGTACCATGCTGCCTTCAGTCTACGCCGATTGGGGCTGGGAAGCCGGTCTGGCAGTCCTAAAGTCTGGCACCGTACTGGGATAACCACTGACGGAGAGTTATGATTTCACCGCGGCTTGTCTTCAAGATTTGTGCTTCCATCTACCAAGGGCGACAGTGTCACTCGGCCTCTCAGCGGCCCGACGTCACGTATGATTGGATCGAATGCCTGACTTGGCACCAACGCAGCGGAATATCGCCGAATCAGAGAGATTGCCGGATTCCATTGTTAGTAGGCTGCCGGGAAATATTTTAAGGCGTGGCTCACTCGAGATCATCTTGAGTTTCCAAGAACCCACGATGTTCAGAAGCTAAGCGCAGCTTGTGGGGCGCGTGACGAGCCCGGTTGCGGAAGCAGGTTGATCAGGTGGCTCCGGCGCATCCGAGCTTGCAATTCCATAAGCTGGCCAAGGCCAAGGATCCACGGTTCTGGTCGGTGCGGGTGAGCACGGACCTGCGGTTGATTATTCACCGGTCCGAGATCAGCCTGTTGCTTTGCTGCTTGGACCATCACGACAAAGCGTACCAGTGGGGGGAGCGACGGAAAGTTGGAGACACACCCGAGGACGGGAGCGGCGCAATTGGTGGAGATCCGGGAGACGGTGGTGAGATCCAGGTTGGGAAGTACGTGGAGGCTGCGGTGCAGTCGCGCGCAAAGCCGTTGTTGTTTGCACACCTCGGCGACGAAGAATTACTGAGCGTGGGGGTGCCCGCGGAGTGGCTGGCGGATGAGACGTAGATCGTAATCGCTCTGGAGCCCGAGCCAGGTTTCCGGCGAAACACGGGAGTATGTTCCGAGCCTCAATGCCGCGCCGGGCCTGATGGATCGTGCGCCGTTCACGATGGCGCTGATGCGGTTGAGGGGGACATGGAGATCACTAGCCAAAATGGTCAATGCTGATCCCGCGGATTGAATCCAGGCGATTTGAGGCTTTCATCATCGTTTCTCCGTCGCTTAAGGGATCACCCACAATCTCCGCGTCACGGGCATCGCCTTCGCGACAAGCGAAGCAGATACGCCACTGGTCATTGATCCTGGAGTTGGTAATTAGTGGGGCAGGCCCATCTTCGTCATCAGCGCCTGGTAGCGCGGGTTGGAATGATAGCGGTTGTAAACTCCGCCGAGCCCCACATACGCCAACATGCCGTCGCGGTCGGCGTAGGCTTTTTCCAGCCAGGCCAAGGTCTGTTCCTGGTCGCCCAAGGCTGCGTAGATATTTGAGATGGAAGTGGGGCGCACGTAGGTTCCCGTCGTCGCCTGTTCCCACTTATGCGCCGTAGCTAGTGCCTGTTCGCGTTTGCCTTCGAGAGCGTCCCCGAAGGCCAGGGTGAGTTCTACGCGGCTGGCGGGCTGAGGTTTGGTGCCGCCCTCCAGCTGAGCGCGAAACTCCCGGAACATGCGCTTGTCGCAGTAAGCCGAAGCCAGATGGGCCCTGGCCTCAAAGAAGCCCGGATCCAACTCCAGGGCCTTCTTGAATTGAACAATGCCCTGTTCCAACTTGCCATCGAACACATAGGCCAGCCCCAGGTAAGTATTGGTGGCTAGCGAAAGGGGGTCCAGTTCCTTGGCCTTTTTCATCTCCCGGATTGCTTCCGGCATACGGCCCATGGGCGCCAGATAGACAATGCCGTATCCGAAGTGCGCCGTCGCCAGTCCGGGGTTCAGTTCCATGGCGCGCTTAAATTCGCGGTCAGCCCCCGGGAAATCGAAATCGTACAGCGCCTTTACGTAGGCCAGCGAGGCGTGGGCCGCAGCCAACGAATCGTCCAGTTGAATCGCTCTTTCAGCCGCCAGCTTGGCCTTTGGCATAGCCGTCTTCGGAGGCAGAGCACTGAAGAATCCCAGCCAGCAGTAGCTGTCCGCCAAGCCCGCGTAGGCTGGCGCATAAGCGGGGTCGCGCGCGATAGCCTGTTCGAAATATTGAATGGCCTTCTCCGCGCCTTCCGCCCGCCAGCGAGCCCAGTGATACCGGCCCTTCAGGTACAGATCGTACGTTTCCAGGTCATCCGTCTTCGCCTTGGCGCGGGGCTGGTTATGCCCGGCCAGTTTCAGTTCCAGGGTGGCCACGATGGCCTGCGAAATCTCGTCCTGGACTGAGAAAACGTCCTTGAGTTCGCGTTCGTATGTCTCCGACCAAAGATGATAACCATCCGCCACGCTATTCAACTGCGCTGTCACCCGCAGCTTGTTCCCAAATTTCCGGACGCTGCCTTCCAGCACCGTGCTCACGTTGAGTTGCCGGCCGATTTCGCGGATGTCCTGCTGCTTCCCTTTGAACGCGAACGACGATGTCCGGGCCACCACGCGCACCCCGCCCACTTTGGCCAGCGCGTCGATAATTTCTTCCGTCATGCCATCGCAAAAATATTCCTGATCGTGCCCGGGACTCAGATCGGCGAACGGCAGTACGGCGATGGACGCACCCCCGGAACCACCTTCGGGCCCGGGAGTCTTGCGGGCCGCCATCCAGATGGAGGCCGCTAGCACCACGGTAACAATCAGCCCCGCCGTGATGCTCTTCCAGGTAAACGAATCGCCGGGGCCTTCGGGTTCCAGTGAAAGTGACAGGCCTCCTGGCGGCCCTTCCCGGGTCTCCTCACGCAGCCGGAAAGCCGGCACATAGCCGCCCTTCAGCATGTCGATGCAAACCCGGTCGGTTGCGCCTTCCGTCTCGTAGTATTCCTTGAGACGCGAGCGCAGCTTCACAGCCTCGGTCCGGACCACGGCGTCTATCCGGGGATCGTAGGTCGGTTTGCGGCCGAATACCTCAATGCCCAGCAGCGTTTCCTTGAGTTTGTCGGGTTGGCCTTCGAGCGCCGACTCCACTGCATAGCGCAGGAAGCGGCTGAGGCGGTCGGCGTTCACGAATCCCGGGCTGGCCAGAATTTTATCCAGCGCCGCGCGTACGTCGTCAGGCGGAATTTCCGCTCCGGGCACAGCGCCGGGCTTTGCGCTTACTTCGTTCGCTTCAGTTGCCGGTCTCATGGGACAGCACCAGTTAGTAACGAGAACTACCTGACGATTGTTCCCTTATTATCGCACCGGGAGGGCTTGCTAGCGGACCAGTTCCAAAGCACGGCGAAACAGGGGTTCAAACGCGGCTGTGGCATCCTCCAGCTTGGCTTTGCGGACCGCTGTGTCAGCTTTTATACGGTCGCAGCCCAGGTTAATCAACGCGGAGAGTACATCCTGTTCCACCGGGCCCAGCGCTTCGGATGGCGTCTTCGAAGACGGGGGCAGGGGAGCGCCGGAGGGCAGCATGTCCAGCTTATCCTTGAGCTCCAGCACCATGCGTTCGGCGGTTTTCTTGCCCACGCCTGGCACCCGCACCAGTTGGTCCACGCTGCCCGTCCGGATGGCGGAAACCAGGGTGAGAGTCGGCAAGCCGGAGAGAACGGTGATGGCCAGTTTGGGTCCGATTCCGCTGACGGAGAGCAGCTTCTCGAACAGGATTTTCTCTTCGGCGGTTGCGAATCCGAAGAGCGCGATGGCGTCCTCGCGGACATGGGTGTGGATCCGGAGCCGGACCTCCGCCCCTAACTCCGGCAAACCGGAGAATGTGGAGACCGGGATCTGGACGTCGTATCCCACGCCCCCCGCGTCCACGATGGCTTGGTTCGGATGCTTCTCAACAAGGGTGCCGCGCAGCAGGGCGATCATTCCCCAATTCTAAGGGGTGGACGCGACAACCTGTACAACCTGCACCTGGCGTTTGGCCGTTCCGCTCAGAATCACTCCCGCATCGGTCTCGATCAGGTTCATCTCTTTGCCGTCGCTGTGAAGCACGAAGTCGAAATTCGCTTTGTTGCCGTTCGAGGAGGTAAGCGTGAGTGATCCGGTGCAATCCGAAGCCATCGTATACGTGCCGCTGGGGTAGGAGCGTTTGATGATAGTTCCGTCGTAGCTCAGCGTGTCGCCCGCGGTCAGGTTCCCCGCGCCGTCAGCGACCATCCGCCCGGAGACAGCTAAATCGACCTGCTGCCCATACTGATCGTAAGTGAAGCCCGTAAGCAGATAGGCATACCCGCCATTGAGGCTATTCGATGTACAGGCCGACTGGGCCTGGGCCAGACCCGCCGCGCTTACCACCACCGCAGCCAGCATGAGAAATCTTCGCATGTCCTATTTAACCGCAGGTAGCGTATTTGGTTTCACTTGCCGTAGAGTAATGGTACATGGCGCGGCGGCGATTTTTCGTGGATGAGGTGTGTGAGGGCCAGGCGCGGATCGCGGGCGATGAAGCTCACCACCTTACGCGCGTGCTGCGGGTGGAAGCCGGGCAGCGCTTCGAAATCTCGGATAACCAGAACGTATATCTGGCTCAGATCGGGGAGGTGCGAAAGGACCTGGTAACGTTTACCATTCTGGATCGCATTGTGGCCGATGAGGCTCAGGTGAGGGTCACGTTGCTGGCCAGCCTGATCCGTTTCGAACGCTTTGAATGGATGATCGAAAAAGCTACCGAGCTTGGTGTGGAGCACATCATCCCGGTGCAGGCCGACCGCTGTGAAAAGGGCCTGGATCTGGCAGCGCGCAAACGAAAAGCACGTTGGAGCCGGGTGGCGCGTGAGGCAAGCGAGCAAAGCCGCCGGGCACACTTGACCGATATCGCCGACGCCGTCCGCCTGAACATAGCGCTGGCTTCAGAGATCCCATACCGCTTTGCGTTGGATGAGGATCCCACGGCAGCGCCCATCCTGAAAGTTTTGCCGGAACGCCGTTTGGCCGGGGATGAAGTGGCGCTGGCGGTGGGCCCGGAAGGCGGGTGGACGCCGCGTGAACAGGCGCTTATGCGGGAACACGGTTGGAAGCCCTGCTCACTGGGACCTCTGATTCTGAAGGCGGAAACGGCCGTGGTGGCGGCGCTGGCGGTGGTCAACGCAGCCTGGCAGGCGACGGAATGATGGCCATGGCGGACTGGGTTCCGGCGCGCTGGGCCTCCTCCGATCCCCAGACGCTCCGATTGCTCAAGGGCACCGGCGTGAACTGTCTGCTGGTGGATAGCCGTAATCTAACGCCCGAATTCGTGAAACGCGCCAACGCCCAGGGTGTTGCGGCGGTCGCGGTGGTTGGTCCGGGTGGGCAAGCGCCCCACGGCAACCTGGGAGTCCAGGCGATCTTGCTGGAAGGCGACTTTGATGCCGTGGTGCGCGCGTCCCTCAACCAAGCTGGTGTGCCGGTAATCGAATTACCCAGCCGGCAAAAAATCCGGCTGGATTCCACTGATTCCATCGCCGGCACCACGCAGGGCTTATGGCCTGGCATTGTAATTGAGCACGGGGGCACGGTGATGGCCGGCCCCTCCAGCAACCCATGGATCAACACGAACGCAGGCTTCCTCCGCTTCCTGCGCGCTGCCATGGATAGCGTGCTGTGGCTAGGTGCGACACCCCCGGCGGGCATGGTGATTCCCCCGGAACGCTACGGCATCGCCATGGCCGACGCAGCCGCAGCCGGCGCCCGCTGGATTATTTCCTTGGACCATGATCTGGAAACGCGCCTGCTGGCTGGAGATGCGGAGGCGCTGCGAGATTGGAAGCGCATCACGGCCTACGGGCGATACTTTGAGGAACACCGGGAATGGCGTGGCTACCGCCCGTTCAGCCGCTTGGCCCTGATTCAGGATTCGGCAAGCGGAGGGCTACTCTCGGCAAGCTTGCTGGACCTGATGTTCGCGCAGCACATTGCCGCACGAGCGATCCCCGCCGCCCGCGTGACGCCCGCCAGCTTGAGCGGGTTGCAGACGGTGATCCAGCTTGCCAGCATCGCCCCCGGGGCATTGGACAATTTCGAGCGCGCGGGAGGCAGGTTGCTAAAACCGCCGCCGGACTGGCGCTTTGGAGCGGACGCGCCGGGCGCCACCGTCCCCAACAAGCAGCAACTGCGGCGCATTCAAGACATCTGGGAAATGCTGTACAACGCCACGGCGCGCAAGAATTTCGGAGCCCGCAGTTTCAATACGGCGGGCATCCTGTTCCATGTACTGAGCTCGCCCGGCAGTTCAGCGGGTGACCAACGCTTGCTGGTCCATTTGGTGAACTACACCGGCTACCCGGCGGACACCATCACGGTACATGCCCTGGGAACTTGGAAGCGCGCCACACTTTACCGGCCCGAAGGCGCGCCGGTTAATCTTCCCGTCTACCCGGTGAGCGAAGGCACTGGGATTGATCTGGACAAGCTGGATGTGGTGGCCACGCTGTTGCTGGAAGGAACGCCGTAACATTACTCCGATCCGCTCCGCACTCCGCTCCGCCGATTGAGCAGGTAAAGCGGTAGAAATGCTTGCCATGCGCCGCGGTATTCCGGGTCCGCCCGAAAGCTGATGCTGGCATGGAAAGCTACACGCCGCGGCGGTTTCCCCAGATATCGACGTGCAGCCGCGGGCTGAACCGCCAGCCCTGTTGTTTGCAGATTTCAACGATCCACGCCGCGCGTTCGCGAAGCGTGCCGGGATCGATTCCTTCCGGCATCAGGATCACCCGTTCGCGGTCCGCATCCAGTTCGTTCACCATCGTCCGGATCTCTTCCAC
>JBBQUE010000017.1:0-13326 GCA_038212805.1 Bryobacterales bacterium
AGCGCGCCATTGCGGAGTTAGGTAAAGAAATACAGATCAATCCCAATTTAGCGTTGGCTTACTACAAATTGGGGGACTCAATCAGCCGGCGCGAACAATGGGAGGAGGCGATCCCGCAACTGGAGCGCTCCATCTGGCTGAATCCCACGTATAGCGGACCCTATATCGTGCTGGGCAAGGCGTATCTGAAGCGCAAGGAATTACCCAATGCCGAGCAGATTCTGAAGCAGGCCATCCGCATGGACCCACGGAATTCGTCGGCGCACTACCTGCTGGGGCAAGCGATTGCGCAGCAGGGACGCACGGACGAAGCGAAAAAGTATTTGGACCTGGCTCAGCAGTTCAAGGCGGAACAGTAAGCAGTTCGAAGGACGGCAGCCTGGGCTAGCATGCTCGTCCCTATTGACCGCTGATACGTTGGCGTCGCGGCATGGGAGCAACGGCGCTCCTGGGCTTCAGCCCCATCAGCGCATGATTGTTTCATGGACCAAGAGGTGTCACTTTCAGAATTATTTGGCACAGCAACGCTCAAACCCGAGCAATTCGAGCAGCGGTGTCGTTGCGAAATCGAACGTTGGTGCAAGCCCGCTCTGCCATCGATCCGGCTGGTGCGGCGACGCTCCTGGTACCACTGCGCTGAAGCCCCCTTCAATCGCCGGTGCCGCCGGCTCGGGGGCAGGGGGTGCGGCGACGCTCCTGGTACCACTGCGCTGAAGACTGCGCGACTGATCGTGATCTATCCTCGAAAATTGGGTACAAGCCCAACTCGTGAAGCCCTGATCAAATATTCAAATATACAAGTATGATCGCGGCCACAATATTGATACCGAACATGGCTCGTAGTGGCTCCGGTTGCCAGTACAGATTGAACGAAGATCCGACGTTCCCGCCGATGTTGCGAGTTGTATTGCCGGTCATCAGGCGAAGACTGACGAACGTGGAAAACTCGTGGGGGAATCGAGCAAGAGTGAACGCCGGTACCTGCAGGGCGAACAGAAGTTGAGCCACTCTAACTGCGCCAGGAAAACCTCGCCAAAGGGCGATCCGGTCGATATGCACCAGCCGAACAAGCTCGCAGAGATCATTTGTATGAATGCCCTCGGAGTTTGGTTCTGTTTGGCAAAGCGCAAGCCCATCAGAACCGCGGTGGCTCTCCGCAGGAATTCGACACAGTCCACGCCAATCGCTTTAAAGTCAGGAAGCCCGATCAGCTAAAATGGCGGAGCTTGAATAACTTCGTGGCTAGTGCGATTAAGGGAGGCATCAGCGGATTCTTCACGGCGTAGGTTAGTGGCCCCGGGTGGCTGAATTCTCACGGCGACTTGTTTGAAAAAGCGGGCAGACGGCGGCTGGTCCGGTATGCGTTCTGGACTTGCAGTCCTACTGCGTGGCCGACTCCTAACTGTGTTCGATCCCGAGCCCCGGTGATGTGGCGCAAGAAACGGTCCGTGATTATTGTGCCGCCCTGCGGCGCGCAGAGGCGATTGCGAAAGCCGCTAGAGGCAGGAATACCAGCGCAGCCGATGCAGGCTCGGGCACATTAGCGAAGTTCAACACCAAGCTGTCTCCTATCAAAGCAGTCCTAGACCCGGAACCGGTACCGCCCTGGAACTGCACGGAATGCGCCACGAAATCTGCCGTGCCAGAGCCGGAAAAGAAGAAATCGCGTTCGGCTTGCATAAAGAGAAACGATCTCACCTCAAGATTCATGGTGAAGGGCAAATGCAACGTCACGGGACCACCGGAGTAAGTGAATGCGCCGATGTCAAATCCGCCTTCAATATCCGCATTACCGGGACCACAGTCGTTCGATCCGACGAAACCGGCAAAACTCAACCCGCCGCCGCAGATGACCCCTGAGGGATGCACAACCACGCTGCCAAGGAAACCGGGAGAAAAAGGGCTTTGGATGTAATTCGAACTCATAGCCATGAGAAGGATGCCAGTGATGGACGTGTCGGCAGTTTGAACATTTACCATGCTGCCCCTGCTTTGGAAATTGAGTCCCTGGAAGGCTGCTGTCCAGCTCATGCTGCCGGAAATGATCTGAGCAGAAGAGGAAACGATCGGAGCCGCAGAAAGGATAGACGACGGGAGTACAAGAAACAACAGTGTCAACAGACGCATCACGAAGTACCTCGAATTCGGAGGATTCCAACTACCAATCCCCGAAGCATAGCAGCTATGGAATAGTGTTAGTTTGATTGGCACGCAGCAGGTTAGCCAAACCTTGGCCTTCCGCGAACGCCTGCGCCACCCGGGATTGTGCCAGATCATGTTGAAAGTGACATCAAGAGGCCTGCCACCTACCTCCAGATTGCGCATCAAAAGTTCCAGCGGAAACCCAACTGCCCCGTGCGTGGACTGCCGGCCGGCGGGAACACGGCGGTGCTGGTGATTTTGCCCCCGTTCACGTTATTCGCCACCAGATTCGGCTCGCCCAGGTTTACATGGTTCATCACGTTTTGGAATGAACTGATGAACTGCACTTCCCCGAATTTCTCAAACCGGAAACTCTTCGTCAACCCAGCGTTGAAGAGCACCCAGCCCGGGCCCACGATGGTATTCCTTCCCGCATTGCCGAACCGTCCGGCATTCGCGGGCGGAACGGCAAAGGCCGTGCGGTCGAACCACTGGGTGAGCGTCCCCGGATAGGCAATGGAACCCACCACGTCCGGCCGCCCGCCGATGGTATTCGTGTTCGAAGGGTCGCTCCCCGTGAAGCTGGGGTTCAGGAAATTCCCCGACGTCACGTTGAACAGCGCATTCACCTGCCAGCCCCCGCGCAGCAATCCCTTGCCCAGCGGCAATTCGTACAGCGCATGATTCTCCCATTGATGACGCGGTACCGAATAGACGTTGGCGCGATCGCGGCGGCGGTTGTAAGCGTCTTCAATCTGCGTGTTCAACTCGAAGTCGCCGGTGTCGTCGATCTCGCTCAACTCCTTCGCCAGCGTATAGGCTGAGCTGAACAGCAGCCCATGGGTGAAGCGCTTCTGCACCTGGATCTGGAACCCGTTATACGAACTGTTCGCGCCGTTGTCCCCATAGAGAATGGTGTTGTATTGCGGGAAAGGCCGGCGGGCCTGGGCGAAAGGCGTACTGGACGCAAACGGCTGATTCAGATTGCGCTCATACAACAACTGCGAACCATGGGACCCGATATAGCTCAGCCGCACGCCAATATCGCGGCCGAATTGCCGCTCCACCGTCAGGCTGTATTGATGCACCGGGCTGTTCAGCAACCGTGGACTCACCGCGTTCAGGTTCAGCGTGCCCGACGATCCAGGCACAGCGAAGGGCGATCCGAAGGTGAACAGCGGCTGCCCGTTGGTGATCACATTGGTGTTCGTGGTGGACACCGCGAACGGTCCGGTGCCCAGGAACGAAGCGATGTTCCCCGACAGGTGCGAATAGAAAAGCCCGTAGCCGCCCCGGATCACCGTCTTCGATCCCACCAGGTACGAAAAGCCCAGGCGCGGCGCAAAGTTGTTCTTGTCCGCCCTACGGAGCGTGCGGTCCAGCCCGGCTTGGCTGGCAGTCACCACCTTGAGCGTGGAGGGGAAGTAGGGGCTGAACAACGCGCGCGATTTGTCGCTGGGCACCACCACGGAGCCAGTCGCGGGATCGAAGGTGTAGATGTTGTCGTTGTTGGCATGCACCGGCTGATTCAGTTCATAGCGCAAGCCGTAGCTGATGGTGAGATGCGAACCCACTTTGTAATCGTCCTGTGCGTAGGCCGCCACATCGTGCCAGCGGTTGTACTGGATGGGGAACGGGTCCAGCCGCACCACGGTGGTGGGCAGTCCCAACAGGAAATCCGCGTAGGGGTTGTTGCTGAAGCGTCCCTGGAAACTGAAATTGCCAAATAAACCCGAGTTGGTGGTCAGGTAGCGATTTACGAACCAGCTTACAAATTGCGCACCGAACTTCATCTGATGGCGGCCGTGAATCCAGCTCAGGTTGTCGCCGATCTGCCAGTGTCCATCGTTGACGGGGTTCAGTAGCGATTGCGTGGCGGTGGTCAGGCCAGTGATCGACAGGTTCGGAATGCCTTTGATGCCGGCCCGCGAAGGCAGCCCGGTGATGCCAAACTGATCCACCAATTGCTGGCCTTTCAGGTTCGCGTCCGATTGCGAAACCAGAATCGGAACGCCCGCGCGGAACTCGTTCGACACACTGGACGTGGGCGAGAACACATCGCCCAGGGTAAAGAAATTCACGCGCCGGATGTTGGTGGAAGTGCCCACTGAGGACGGCGGCAAAGCGGAACGCGCGCCGGGAATCTGGTAATCGTCCTTCTTGCCTTGATACCGGAGGAACGCGGAGTGGCGCTCAGAGAAGTTGTGATCGGCGCGGATTTCGTAGTCGCGATGCACCTCAGGCCCATTGAAGGCCGCGCGGTAATTGCCCGACGTGGAATCGGCCGGGCCGAAATTGGGGAGCGGGAAGAACTGCGCCTGGGCTGCCAACGCCTGCGGGCTGATGGCCGACGCCGGAATTCTGTTACCGGGGTAGGTGCCGGTGGTGAACGGGTTTTTCAGCGCCGCTGACGCTGAGAAATCGCCTTGCCTCTGGGCCAGGGTCGGAACGTTGGACGTAAACGGATAGGCCCGCACTCCGCGTGTGCCGTCAAACACGAAATAGAAAAACGTCTTGTTTTTGATAATCGGCCCGCCCCCCGCAATGCCGTAGTTGTGCAGGTTCTGGTTAGGCCGCGAAATCAGGAACGTGTTGCGCGCATCGAAAGCGCTGTTTCGGGCGTACTCAAAAATGGCCGCGTGGAACTGGTTCGTGCCTGACTTCGTGGTGGAGTTGATCTGCCCGATCCCCCCAAACTCCGCGCGATTTGTCAGGATGTTGGCAGTGAATTCCTGAATGGATTCAAACGATGGCTGCGAGACCGGATCCGGAGCGCCGAAGTTACCGAAGTCCGTCTCCACCCCATCCACGTAGGCCTTGGTGCCAGCCGCCAGACCGCCGGGCGTCAGCCACTTCGCGCCGCTGCCCACCTGCACTACCCCGGGGATGGTCTCGGGCAACATGATGAAGATCAGCCCGGAATCGCCCGCGTTTGAATAGATGGTTCGCAGGTTGGTGGGCATCTCCAGAATCTGTTTGGTGGTCAAGCCTTCCGAGATCGATGGGTTGTCCACCTGGATCACGGTGGAAGTGGTCTCGGCGACGGTCACCTCCGCCGATGCGGTGCCCAGCTCCAGCCGAAGATCCTGCCTTACGGTGCGGTAGGCATCCACGGGAAACTCGCGGGTTTCGATCTTACGAAAACCGGTGACGAACGCCTCTAACTTGTATGTGCCCGGCGTCAGATTGGGAAACGCATAGGTGCCGGCTCCATTCGTTTGCGCGCTCTGCTTCACTCCCGTCCTGGTGTTGGTGAGCGTCAACTCCGCGGCCGGCACGGGGGAATTGGTAGGATCCACGGCGATTCCCGCCACGGTGCCCAATGGGGACTGCGCCAACGCGAGCGAACACGCCACGGCTGCAAAGACAAGAAAAGCCCGAAAGACCATCCTTCCACTTTATCCGACCCTAGATGCAATACTCCTCACTCTGGAATTCCTTACGGTCGCGGCTTGGTAAATTTACTGCGCTTCCAAGCCGCGCACGTCAGTAAGCGGTCTGCCGGTTGCGGCGAGTTGCGTTCAGTGACGAGCATTGACCCTAGCCTAGATGGCGTGTGGCGGAAGTCAAAAGAGGACCGCTTGCTCACGCGCGCGGCTCAATTAGATGGACCGATGGGTGCGTGTGAGCCGGACCAGCAGATGGCTGGGTACGACCATGGATAGGCGCTCCGCCCATTTGGTAGCCAGCAAAGCCCGGATCACCGATGAGAACTGGAACGGCTTTTCCAGGCGGCGGCGGCATTGCGCAATGTACTGGTCCACCGGCGTTCCGCGCGCCGCGGCGATCCCGGCCAGCCGGCCCATGGTCAGGGCGGAGAGCATGCCGGATCCGGTGAAGGGGTCCACGAATGACAGTGCGTCGCCAGCCGGATAGCAGTTGGGTTCGAATTGTTCACGGAAGCGATTGGCGAACCGGAGCGGTCCCGCGGTCAGCCATTTCATCTTCCGGCGTAGCGGGGCCAGGCGCTCCGCGAGAGCCGGACAGGTTTGGACCAAGGCATCGATATCGAAATCGTGCCGGCTGAGAATCTCTTCCGGACCCAAGCCGCACACATTGGTGACGCCCCCTTCCACCGGGTTTACGCCCACGTAACAGGGCCCAAAAAAGAACAGGTCGATGGCGTCGTTCACCGGGCCCTCGAAGTGCGCTTTAAAACCGAAGAGCCGGCTGCCGCGAACGGAGGGCGTCTGACGGCCATGCGCCAGCACCACGGGTCCGGTGAGCAGATCCGGGGCGGACGCGGGAGCGTGTTCCACTCCCAGGTTGACGGCATGCCGCAGCATCAGGTGGTCTAATGCATAGCGGCTCAATCCAAACGCCGGCTCCGGCAATTGGCTTCGTTTTTGCGACTTCCGAAAATGTAGCACCAGGCGGCGGATGGCAGCCGGGCTGGCGGCCTGGAATTCGTCCCACAGGCCCAGGTCCCGCAGCAAGGGAACGATCTCAGGCGAGAGGTATTCGCCGCAGACTTTATGGCGCGGGAAGCGGGATTTCTCATACAGCAGAACCTGCGCTCCTTCCCGCCGGGCCGCGATGGCGGCAGCCGAACCCGCCAACCCGGCCCCTACAACTTGCACCATGGGGGGCTAAAACGCCGCCGCGGCTTCCACCGGCTTGTTCTGCTTTTCCAGCGCCCCGCGCAAACCGGTCTGCGCGCGATAGCTGGCCGGGTACTGCTCTAAAGCCCGCCGGAATGCCGACTCAGCCACGGCAGGCCGGCCATTCTTCAACGCCGTTTGCCCCAGCACTTCCAGCACCGGACGCGGATAGTAGGGCGGTTCGGAATATACCAGATGCAACTCTTCACGCGCCGCCTCCTGCAGTTTCTTCATGCCGTCCTTCACCTTGCCCGAAGCCACCCGCATCTGTCCTTCCAGTTCCAGTTGAGCCACGCGCAGCGGTTCGGGCGTGGGCATCTTCACGTTTTCTTTGTAGTCGCGGAGGCTGGCTTCCATCAGCGCCGATTGTGCCTTGGCATTGTCCATGTCGTTCTTGCCCAGATAAGCCAGCGCCATGGCCCAATGCCGCCAAGCCTGCTCACGCGGTTTCGCGTAGTCCGGTAAGGTCTTCCCGTCCAGAATCACATCCCAGTTTTCCGATTGCACCAGCGTACGCAGCATGGCAAACCATCCCTGGCGATAGGCCGAATAGAAGCCATCGGTGTTGGCGGCCTCGCGCGGATTCTCCTTGAAACTCAGGAGTTCGAGCGCAGCCTGTTGCGCTTCGGCGTACTTGCCTTCGAAGGAATAAGCGGTGGCCAGATAGTGAATGTTGTGGCCGTGGTGGCCGGTGCCGTACAGCGAATCGGCTTTCATGTAGGAACGCTCATTCGCAGCCGCGTCCGCGAACGATTTCACAGCGTCGTCCCAGCGCCCGGTCTGCGAATAAATATGCCCCGGCATGTGGAGCGCGTGCGGGATGTTGGTTACCAGTTCTGCGTAGCGCTTGCAACTGGGCCAGGCGTCCTTGGCGAACGTGGAGCCTTCGAAGCCGTGGATTACATAGTGATGCGTTCCGGGATGTTCGGGCGCGCGCTGCAGTAGATCGCGCAGCAGGTCGGCCGCTTCCATGGAAGTGCCGCGCGGCGTCTTGGCTGGCGTCTCAAACCCGCGCATCAGGTGCAGCGCCAAAAACAGCCGCGCCTCTACTTCGTTTGGATACTGGGCCACAATCGCGCGCAGGCCTTCAATGTACCCTTCGTCGGGATCTTTCTGCGCCAAGTTGCGCCGCGCCGAAATCGAGGCCACATACAGCTTCTCCACCGGGGTCGCCTTGCCGGGAACGGCAGCTAACTCGGTAGCTTTCTTCGCCGCTTCAACCGCGCGCGCCTGCGCATTGTATGGATTCGATTTTCCAAATATCTTGTTCGCGGTGTCCAACTGGAAACGCGGACGGTAATCACCCGCCGCTACCATGGCGATGCCCCAATAAGGCATGGGCGCTTCGGGATCCAGCTCGGCAGCCTGGCGGAAGGAACGTTCCGCTTCCACGACCCAGAAAGAGTGCAACTGCGCGACGCCTTGATTGAAGAACTGCTGAGCCAGCGGGTTCGACGTGGTGATGGGGAAATTGATCTTGCCCTGGCCTTCCATCAGGTGGGCGGGCAACGCGGGCGGTGTGCCGGAGGGTGGCGGCACGCACATGTCCTTGGTGGGCGACTTGGTGGATTGCGCAAGCGCCAAACCGGCGGACAACAGAATCAAACACCAAGTTCTCATGGGGAACCTCTCTGGTCGAGTCTACCATCCTCAATCAGGGCTTTTCTTTAGCAACGCGCCTTTGTGGTCGCTCCCCCAACACCCGGCATTCTGCGCCTTGATCTCTCCGGTGCCGTTGATCCACATCACTTTGCCGGTACTGGTTTTTTTGGGAGCTACGGCACAGATCGCAGGTTGAACCAGGGCTTAAGCGATGGAGAGTGCGTTGGCGGTCACGAAGAGATTGCGCTCCCGGAATGCTGCGGGGCTTTCCACCAGGAGGAGCGCTCGCATATGCCGGCCTGGGCTGGCAAACCAGGGCTCGCGCAGGATACGCTCTGGTTGGCGCGTCCAGCCGGGCGTGGCAGAATCGATCCTGGATGAAAGATAGGCCGCGACCGCCGCGAGATACGCGTCGTAGATAGCGCCTTTCTCATGGCGGTCTCTCAGAAGAACCGGGGATTCGGACAACATGCCGGCATCGCCACAACGTGCGAATTCGTGCAGGAAATCCGCCAGCTCAAATCCAAATGCGCTCGCGTCCAGGGATCGAAGAGCAACTTCAGCAAGAGACTTGGGACGCGGTTGGATCACGAATTCAGTTCCTCCAGGATCTCATCCACCAGATAGACCGACCGGGGCAGAATCTTCGAGGGATCGTAGTACCGGGCGACCAGGTTCATCACCGCAGCGGAGTCACGCAGTCCCAGCAGGCAGATCAGAAAGGCAATGTCTTTTGCGTCTCCTGTCCCCTCGCCGATGCCCGTCCTCGCGGCGAGGACCTTCATGGCGAGCATGTATTCCGGCGTGGGCGCTTGCACTCGAAGGTGAGCCAAATCAATCGTTTCCAGGGGAGTGAAGTCGCCGCTGGGGGACATGAATCCCTTAGCGGCATCGTTCAACCAATCCGTGGGCAGCGATAGATTCTCAGCGACAATGGCCGCCGCTTTTCGCACCTCTGCGGAAGGCTCAAAAATAGCGTCCACGTCCTTGGTGGAACTGCGCGCATTGAAGGCCAGCACCATGGCCGTTCCGCCCACTCCGTTTAGTTCGCCCAGCACACCATTCTTCCCCAACTCATCGGAGAGGAGCTTTAGGGCTGTAAGGATTGCGTCGCGCGATAACATTCCTTCTCCCCATGGGTTACGGGATCTCTCGAATCTCCACAATCCGGGACGTGGTCACCGTCAACAGTTGCGGCTGGCTGAACTCCAGATGCATGCCGCGCCCGATAAAATCCTGCTTGATCATCGGTCCGCCCCAGGTTGACCCGTGGATATCGACCAGAATTGGCTCCGGGCAGTACTGCGGATGCCCCGAAATCAGAGCCTGTCCCTGGCCTTGGCGCACGATGCGGTAGCTGCGGTTCTCAGTCTCTACCTCCAGCACCGTCCCGGCCGGCACGTCATTGAAGTAGACCCCTCCGAGCACCTCGGATTCGATGATGTTGCGATTAACGCTCGCCGCCAAATGGGGATGAGGCTCAAAAAACTGAGTGATGCTCGAATCCAAGCCCCTATTATACGAGGGTTAATTGAACCACCGTTTCCAGGTGATATGTTTGGGGGAACAGGTCCACCAGCGTAGTGCTGGCCAGGCGGTAGCCGCCATCAAGGAACGAGCGCAAATCGCGCGCCAGGGTGGAAGGGTCGCAGCTGACGATGGTCAACCGGGGCGCCCTCAGCCGCAGCAGTTCGCGGGTGGCCTGTTTGCCTAAACCGGCGCGCGGCGGGTCGGCTACAATCCAATCCGGGGTTGTCTCCAGTCCGGCCAGATATTCCTCCGCGGTCTGCTTCACGCATGTTACCGCCAGCCCGGCGCGCTTGGTGTTGAACTCCAAATCGCGGAACGCGCTGCTCCCGGTTTCAACCGCTGTCACCGCGCGGAAGCGCGCCGCCAAACGATGCGCGAACAGGCCCACGCCGGCGTACAGATCCAGCGCGGATTCGCCCTCTGCCTGGCCAATCGCTACGTCCAGCAATCGCTCAATCAGAAACCGGTTCACCTGGAAAAACGAATTGCGGCTCACGCGGAACGCCCCCTGCTCAATCGGCAGGCTGGTTCCCAGTTCCTCAAATAGCGATCGCGCGGAAGCTGGAATCCGGTCCATCACGTTCACCTGAACGTCCACCTCGTTCGTGAACAGTTCAATGGTGGTGCTGAACTTGGGGTAATGCGGAAGCTCGCGCGCCAACCGCCCGATCACGTCGTTCAGTTTGGGTGAAGAGATAAGGCAACGATCCACCGGAATCACCTCATGCGACCCCGGCGCGTGGAACCCGACCCTGCCATCGTGCGCATGCAGTTGGGCGCGGTTGCGGTAGTGCCAGGGATCCCCGGCCAGCATGCCAATCTCGTGCTCCAGCTCGATGCGCCCCACGCGCCGGAAGACTTCGAGCAGGATCACGCGCTTCAGCTCCAGCTGATTCTCGTAGAGGGTGTGCTGATAGTGGCAACCGCCGCAGCGCCCGAAATACGGGCAGGGCGGATCCACGCGGAGCTCCGAAGGTTCCAGCACCTTGGCCAGAATGCCGCGCAGCAGATCACTCTTTGCGCGCTGTGTCAGCACATCCACCAGTTCACCGGGCAGCACGAAGGGCGTCAGCACTACGCGTCCGCCGGAACGCGCCAGGCCGTCGCCGCCGTACACCAGCTTTTCAATTCGGAGTCTTTCGGTTGGGGGGTTGTTTGAGGCCAAGTTGAAATTCACTCTTACGGTAACATGAGATGAAACAGGGTGGGAGCAGCCAGCATGAAAGCGCGCGTCTTTTCCGGCGTCCAACCGACCGGCAATCTTCATATCGGAAACTATCTGGGAGCCCTGAAAAGCTGGGTCAGGATTCAATACGATTACGAAAGTATCTATTGCATCGTGGATCTGCACGCGGTTACGGTTTACCAGCCGCCGGGCGAGTTGCGGGCTAAGATTCGGGAAACTGCCGCGCTGTTTTTGGCGGCTGGGATTGACGCTAAGCAATGCGCCATTGTGGTGCAATCGTCGGTGCATGCGCATGCGGAACTCGCCTGGCTGCTGACTTGCGTGACGCCGGTGGGCTGGCTGGAACGCATGACGCAGTACAAGGCCAAGACGCAGGCGCAGGAAACCATTGGGGACGGGCTGCTGCAATACCCGGTCCTGATGGCCGCGGATATTCTGCTGTACCAGGCCGCCATCGTTCCCGTGGGAGAGGATCAGGCGCAGCACCTGGAGCTGACCCGCGATATCGCGCAACGCTTTAATTCGCTTTACGGCGACACATTCGTGGTGCCCGCCACGCACCTGCCCACGGTGGGCGCGCGCGTGATGGGCCTGGACGATCCGGAAAAGAAGATGAGCAAATCCACCGCCGGCTCAAGCCATGCGGTGGCGCTCTTGGACCCGTTGGATCAGATCAAGAAGAAGCTGATGCGCGCCACCACGGATTCCAATCCGGCGGTGGATTTCAAGACCATGGGTCCGGGAGTGCGCAATCTGCTGAGCATCTTCCAGGCGTTTTCCGGCTGGCCCGACCAACAGATGGAACCCCATTTCGCCGGGATGCGCTATGGCGACCTGAAGAAGCAGGTAGCCGAAATGGTGACCTCCCAACTGGAACCCTTGCAGAAGCGCTACAACGAAATCATCACCGAAGAAGGATACCTGGATTCCATTCTGCGGCAAGGCTGCGAGCGCGTCTCCCCGATTGCCGATTCCACCGTGCAACTGGTGAAGCAGCGCATGGGTCTCTACACCGGCCGATAAATCACGCGTATGGAAACGCAACCTGTCACCATCGGGGGCTACGTGCGCCTGCTGCGGCGGAACCGTAATTTCCGGTTGCTTTGGTATGCGCAAATCGTTAGCGAGATTGGGGATTGGCTGTACGCGGTCTCCATTTACAGCATGTTGCTGGAATATACCGGCAAGGCGCAATCCATCGCGCTGGCGTTTGTTTTGCAGGTACTTCCGCAGTTCTTCATCTCCCCGGCCGCCGGAATTCTGAACGACCGCATCAGCCGGAAGAAGGTGATGATCTTCGCCGATTGGATGCGCGCCGGCATCGTGTTTTGCATGATCTTCGTCCGGAGCCCGCAGGCGGTTCCGCTTCTCTACGTACTGCTGGTGGCGGAAACACTGATGTGGGCGCTGTTTGAGCCAGGCCACAACGCCGTGATCCCGAACATCACGGAGGGGCCGGAGGTGGTGACGGCCAACACATTATCGTCCATTACATGGTCTTTCAACTTCGCCGTTGGGTTCGCCGTGGGTGGGGTGCTGGCGGCGTTCTTCGGGCGCGAAACGGTCTTCGTGTTGAACGCGGGATCGTTTGTGGCGTCGGCTTTGCTGATTCGCCGGATGCGCTTCACTGAGCTACATGCCGAACATCTGCCGCCGCTGAAATGGCACGACCTGTTCGATTTCTCCCCCATCCGGGAGGGGATTGCTTACGTGTGGCGGGATGCGCGGCTGCGCTACACCATATTCGTGAAGGCCGGGCTGGGGTTGATGGGGGCCAACTGGGTGATTCTGCCGATCTACGGAGAGCGCATCTTTCCCATTCATGCCAGCGGTTTCAGCGCGCGGGAGAGCGGCATGTTGGGGATGAGCCTGCTGATGGCTTGCCGGGGCATTGGCGCGATTCTCGGTCCGGTGGTGAGTGGTTATTGGGCCGGCCATCGGGAGAGCCGCATGCGCGTGGGGATTTTGTTGGGGTTTATCGCGGCGGGACTGGGTTACGTATTGTTAGGGATAGCGCCCAACCTAACGATGGCATGCGCGGCGGTAGTGCTGGCCCATGCCGGGGGATCCACACTGTGGGTGTTCTCTTCGACGTTGCTACAGCTTCAGACCGACGACCGCTTTCGCGGGCGCGTGTTCTCAGCGGAGTTTGCGTTTAGCGTGCTGACCATGGCCGCGTCCAGCTATGCCGCCGGCGTGTTGGTGGATCGATCCATACCGGTTCAGCAGGTCGCGGTCTTAGTGGGGGCAGTGGTAACCATCCCC
>JBBQUE010000018.1:0-12927 GCA_038212805.1 Bryobacterales bacterium
AGGTTGGCTGACGATGCGGTAACTGTGAACCCGTTGGTACTGGCGATGGCCGCGAGCTCTGAGCGGAGATTCAAGGGGACCGGCACTGAGCCGGAGGCCGGTACGGTGAGGCTGGATTGCAACGTGACCCAATTTTGCGGAATTCCGGTAACCGCCAGTGTATAGGTCACGGGGGCCGCAGTGGGGTTCTTTACGGTGAGCGTGTAGGCAGCCAGTTGCCCTGGTGCGACCGTTTGGGTGCCTGGATTCAAACCCAGGATTTGGTCGCTGGTCACGTCAACTTGCGGAAGTCTAACCGTGCCGCTGGTGCCCAGAGCGGTGAAATTGACGGTGCCACCGAGGGCCACGGGTAAGACTTGGCCGACTTGAATTCCGGTAACGCCGGACATCCAGCTAATTGCGGCGCTGGTCGTGTTCTGGAAACTCACCGTGTCGAAACCGGCACCGGGTGTGATGCTAGTTGGCGGGACGGTAAATGACGCCGGATCGTAAGTGACGTTGGTCCCGGTGGGGAGCTTGACCGCGGCAGTATATTGAATGCCGCCCGTTCCTGGAATCGAGTAAATCTGGAAACCGGCATCCGCTGTCGCGGCGTAGAGCAGGTTGCCGCGCGGCACCAGGCCGTTGATCGTGACGGGTACCGGAAAGGTTTTGATGACGGGATTTCGCGGATCGGTGGTATCCACCGTAAAAAGAACCGGCGTATTATTTGCGCCCTGAGCTCCTGGAAAGACGAAGAGATTCGTTCCAATGATCGCGCTGGCGCTGCCCGGTGAAGGCGTCAAGCTGGTGGTGGTATTTGAAATGATTTTGGGATTGCGCGGGTCCGAGATATCGAAGACAGTCACAACCAGGTTCCCGATCTGGGGGGCCAGTTTGCCGGTTGAATCCAGCGGCGTGCGCCATCCTCCGGTGTTCCCGATCCCGACTGCGATGTTGCCTTGCACGAATGGAGCGCTGAATTGGCGCGTGCCGGGCACATCCACTTTAGTAACGATGGCGAGGCTGGCGGGGTTGCTGGTGTCCACCACCCAAAGCTGGCCCACTCCTAGGGTTGTGGCGCCGCCAACCGATGTCGTACTGCCCGCGTACGCAAGCTGCGAGTTTGCTTGAGTGACACCAAAAATACTGAATGCGCCGCCGGTCACCGCATCCTTCTGCGGCTGTTCGAGTGTTCCGGCAACTTGAGGATTGCTGAAATCCGAAACATTCAGAGCGACCACATCTCCAAACTGGTCGAGGATGTCCAAACTGAAACGATTGAAGCTGATTGAATTCGTACCGAAGAACGCGAAGTTTCCCTGGTAGTAAGGCGCTCCGAAGAAACGTTTATTTACCGGAGTGGACTTGATCAGAGTGGGCTGCAAGGGGTTGGTGATATCGAACGCCAGGAAGCTGGGATTGTTGCCGGTCAAAGTGCTCGCAGTGTCCGCGAGAAGGACGAGATTCCCGCGCTGTATGTCGCAGTGGATGTTTTGGGCGTTGCTAATGGCGCCCGCCAGCGCGATTCCCAGCAACTTCGGGCTCGCTGGATTCGTAATATCGACAATGCTGACCTCATTCTGATCGCATACGTAGGCGGTGTTTCCATTCAACGCGATCGACTGGGCAGCCGAGGTGGTGGGCACTGCACCCAATAGCGAATAGGGTGCGCCGCCTTGTCCGGTGGGCGCGCTGGCGCTGACGCTCAGCGTAGTGGTGACCTTGCCGTTGCCGGGTGGCAAACTGGGCGGGCTCACCGAGAGCGAGGCGGTAACGGGCAGACCTATCAGCAATGTTCCCAGGCCGCTGCTGCCACCAGAAAGAGGCTGGCCCGTGGCCGGATCGTTCACAGTAACGTTTAGCGTGTAAGGGCCGTTCGCCAGGCCCGGCGTCGAAATCATACCGAAATCGACTATGGTTATGAGGTTCTGAACGGAGAGCTGAATGGTTTGCGCGGGGGGCGTGAGCGCGACGTTCCCGTTGGTGTCCTTGATTACGAGCGCAACCTGCACCGTGCGCGGCGTGTTGACGACGTTCGCCAGGCGTGCGACGATGTCCACCGATCCACCGGACGTCACAAACGGCGGCGTCGATTTCACGTCCAGCACATCGAGAAAATCGCTGCGCGTAATAAAGCTGCCCTTGGCCGATTGGCCGCTGCCCGCGATCCCATTGATGGAGGCGGTGACGGTGAATTCAAACGGTTGGACCGACGCGGCACCAGGCGTAATTGTCACCGATGGATTTGTACCGTTGGCGGCCGGCACTAATTGGCCGGGAGCGAGCGTGACGGTGGTTTGGTTTTGCGTACCGGTGATCCCGGCGGGCAACGGGCCCAGGCTGAGAGTGTAGGTATTGGTCGACGTGGAGTTGTTCTGCAAGACGATCTGGAATGTCTGGGGCGAGTTCGGCAGAGCGGTCGCCGTGTTAGGCGCCAGAGCGATATTGAACGGGAAGGCGACGGGGGAGTTAAGCGCGGTATTGAGGCTCGCGAGAACGGTGCTGAGGTTGGTCAGCGCGGCACTGATGTTGGAACAGGTGCTGGATGCGATTGCCGAGCGGGCGGTGCCGAGGTCAGTCGCGAAGTTGGAAAGGAACGGCGCGTTCATTTCGCGAATAAGGTTATCGATGTACGCCAGGACGAGTCCTTTGGATTGGTCGGAGCAAGAGGAAGCCAATGTAGTGACTGCTCCGGAAATCCCCCCTAGAGTTACCGCGATGTCGCTCCGGCCCAGGCTGGAAGCACTCAGCGAAGCTGCGGCGGCGGACTGCGCCTGGACGGCGACGACGCCCACCACCCCGATTGCGGTGGCCACCGGGGTTGACCCAGATGACCCAATGGTGGCTTGCACTTTCACTGGAAGCGACGTTCCAGGTGTCGCGCCGCTGCCTGGAACCAAGGTCAGATCCTGGGTGGAGCTCTGTCCCGGATTCAACGACACCGACGCGGATAGCCCGCTAAGCGACAGGCTTGTGGACGTAGTGGCAGTTAGATTGGCCACCACCGGAACGTTCCCGGTAGACTGCGCGGTCAGAGTGGAATGAACCTGGCTTCCAGGCGTAGTCGAGATACTGGCGGGCTTTAGAGTTAATGTCAGGCCTTGCACCGAAGGCATACTGAACGATTGACTCGCGGTAGAACTGACGGCCGGATTGGTGGCGCTGGCTACCTTGAACTGGAAGGTTTCCGCTGTGCCTGGAGCGGGGACAGTAGAAGTTGGTGTAACGCAAATGCCGAGGAGGGCCGTTGCGCCCGCGGGAATCATGATAGAGGACAGATTGGGGGAAATAGTGAGGCCGGGCGGCGGATTCAGGGCCAGCAGAGAGAACAGGTCGGCTTGGGGCCCGGTGTTCTGAATCTGTGCCTGAAACGCTAAAGGAAGTTGGGATCCGTTGAACGGAATGGTAAGAGTGCTGTCGAGAGCAATCTGGGAAGTCACGCCGGGAGTGCTTCCAGCCGGTCCCGCCGCGGGTACCACCAATCCGATCAAAAATGGAGGTACGGGCGGATCCACTTTCCCGGCCTGGGACTTGGCGAAAGCCTCCATGGCAAGCGCTCCGGCAACAGCGCCGGCGATGAAGAAAACGTCGGAGAAGCGGGCCAACGCGTTGAGCTTATCGATCAGCGATGTGAACGCATCCACAAGTTCCACTAGGTAAGTGTCCACCTTGTCGCCGTATGCTTTTTTCAATCCGAAAATTGAAAGGAAGACGAAGGTTGCAACAAAGCTGCCCCAAGCGAATCCGAGCGCCGCCCGGAAACCGGGATTGAATGTCGCGAGCACCACCTCTTCCTGCCCGAATAGCAGCGCGCTCACAAATTCGACGAATGCGCCATGCGCCCCATCCTGCAAAACCCCGGTGGTGTCACCCGTTTTTGTGTCAATCTGGTACCACGCGACATTGTTGGCGCCCGCTATGGAGACTGGGCCGGAGGGTACAAAAACAAACAGCCCCTGATTAAGCACATCGGAGATACGAGCCTTAGCTTCAGCGGGAAGGCCGAGACTATTGAGATCGCTCGCGTTGCCGGCCGCTATCCCAATCAGCGGGATTGCCTGGGCCTGGGCCGCGGTGAAAATATCGTACGCGCTGACCGATGGATTCGACGTCACGCCGTTCTGAGGAGTGTAACTGGCGGTGAGCGACTGATAAATCTGCGATTCCGCAACCGACTCTCGAATTCCGCGATCAATCCTGTAGGCCACTGCCGCCCTGGAATCTTGACCGGGAAAGGGGATTACATGGATATCGTCTTTCAACAAGTCCAATTCCAGCGTATTGGTGGAAACACCCTGGGAAGTGGATGTCCGGTTGGTGGCCACAATGAGACGCGGACTGTCGTAATAAGTTTTGACGAAATATAACGGGGCTGTGCCCGCATTCACCTGATCCGAGAGAAGGGCAAATGCGGAGGTTAGCGCCCGGCCGCCCGCTATGACGTTCTGTCGCGTAAGCTCCCCGGCTCTCTGCACAACAGCCACCTGAGCCGCCGTAGGACTGCCATTGATTGATAGGATGGACGGCGCCAAAGCTTGTAATTGAGTTTGGGTGGAAGTTGCTAAAGCCGCAAAGGCCTGAACCTCCGGGCTGTCCTGAAGCGATGGAAGAACGTTGATGGTGGTCACGTCCGTCGGACCCAAAGCCGCTTGTGGCGCGGAACCGGTGGCAATGGAACTGCTCCCCCCATTTTGCCGGTTCGCAAATCCGATTCTGTCGAATAAAGTCTTTTGATAGGTCCGCGATTTTCCGCTTGCATCCGTGACGGTGATATTCAGGAACACGCCAGTAAGCACCTGCGATCCGAGTGGAAAATTCGTGAATACTTCCTGGTAATCTGTCCCGCGCACCAGCAGATCGTCGCTTACGTTGGTGGTGCTGGCGCCGATCATCAGATAAGGCGAATAGGTGAACGTTGTCGCGGTAAGCACAAAACCGGCGGTATTCGACCCCAGGTAGTTGCCGACAGTTAGCGGCTTACCTGCAATCGCCGCGGTGGGTAAAGTCTGGTTGAGCACGCTGGTCATACCGATGCCGCCGCCGATTCCAAACGCCGCACTCGCCGCTGAGAAGATCTCAGCTTCCATATCAATGGTGACCGTGGCCTGCAAGTTGGTGGGGATATCGGTAAAGGTACCGGCAGGCGTGCCGAAGATCTGCCCAAGTTGGGCCGCCGGGAAGAAGGGGTCAGCTTCTGTAAACCCTCCAGAGCCCCTGTTGAATTCCACCCAATAATGCTGTTGAGCCACCGCCAACAAGGCGGGATCGGTCACAGGATCGGCCACGGTAGTTCCGGGAGAAAGACAGCCGGTCACGCCCAGTGGCCGATCCGAGATCATTCTTTGTATAACGTCTTTTGCTTGTGCGGTTGCAAGCGTCCCTTGAACATACTGCGCATTGAACCCCGAGGCCCGCAAGAGTGCGATCAGAAGACTGGCACGGTCCAAGGCATTGCCGGCTTTGCTCCAAAGAGTTCCTCTGGCTCCGCGTAGAGATCCGGCGTATGCCTCGTACCCAGTCTGATCTCTTACGAAGGCAAAGATCTGGGCCGGATCTTTGCTGAGCGCGATAGCTTGCGCAACTATGTATGGATCGGTGGGATCCGCCGCGGCGTTAGGCGCTGTCGGCACCACCGCATTCTTACGGTTAGTCCCAGCTCTTTGATCCTGAGCCGCAGAAGCGTTCGGTATCACAAGTGAAGCGGCTATGGGGCGGATGGGTCCAGCCGCGCGCGCCGGCAACTGCCTGGCAGCGTCCGCGGCTCTCGACGCGATCTCGTGGACCTGATCTGGGATCCCGCTGGTCATTGTGGGCAGCGCGAGTTTCGGGGATGCTGGTCTGTGGGCCCGCGTGGACAACGACGTCCGCAAGGCGGATGGTGGCTCAGGTGGATCTGCCGCGTAGGCGGATTGCTGGATGCTCTGGAATCCGATCAGCAGAGCGAGTTGGCACGCGAGGTGCCCAACCCATTCTCTCGTGCCACTCAGCATAGTACTTTCTCCCGCCTACAATGACGACGCAATTATAAAATCAGATAAAATCATATGCCTTCCGAATGATACAAGCAAGAGTGGCGGGGTGGCATATACGTGTGACACGCTACGTAAATTGTGGGGTAGACTAAGAGTTTCTTTATGCAACTCCTCGGGCGAGCAGATGACGCCGTTCCTGAATCTTCCGTCCGGAAGCAGCTTGACCGGTTACTGACCAGCTCAAACCTGCGGAATTCCAGGCGCCTTGCGCGGCTTCTGCGTTTCGTCGTCGAACACGCTCTTTCCAGCCCTGAGGCATCCCCAAAGGAATATGTCATCGGCGTCGAGGTCTTCGATCGTGACTCAAGCTATGATCCGAAAACGGACCCTGTGGTGCGCAGCGAAATGCGCCGGCTACGGTTCAAGCTGACTGAGTATTACCAGGACAGTGGACCAACCGACCCAGTGCTGATCGACTTACCTAAGGGCACGTACCTGCCGAGATTCTCCTGGGTCTATCCGGCCACGCTTGATGCGACCACGTCAGCCGCAATCAGCGAACCTCTACCGGAAAAAACCGGTGGGCCGGCTCGGGCTCGCTTCTTTAGTAGGCGCTTGATTTTTCCGGCTGCCGTTTTGTTGCTCGCCCTGGTTACGCTGACAGGACTGACCTATCTTCGATGGTTTTCCGCCAAGCCGGCCATAGCGGCCGCAATCGCCGTCATTCCATTCCGCGATTTAAGCCCTGATCATTCTAATGGGCTGCTAACGCAAGGCTTAACCGACGAAATCAAGACCTCCCTGGCTCAGATCACGGGTATCCGCGTGATCGCCCAAGTTCCGCCAGAAGCCGTCCCCAAGACCCCCCAGGGCCTGGAGGGACTCGCCGGGCAGTTGAAAGTATCGCTGTTACTCGAAGGCGAAGTTCGCGTCGAACCAGACGGCGCTATTCGGATTGATGCGCGGCTCATCCGCCCTTCGGAAAACGAATATGCGTGGGCGCAGACGTACCACACAGAGCCCGCGCAGCTCGTCGAGACGGAGCGTCAGATCGTCGCCATCATCGCTAATAAACTGCATGTTGCAGTACCGTCGGTCGGAACCGAAATTGGCCATCTTCCTCCTGAGAACCCGCAAGCGCGCGATTTATACTTGCGCGGAAGGTTTTTCCTCGCAATACGGAGCGGGCCAAGATTTCACGAGTCGGCTCGCTTGTTCGAGGAAGCGATTCGCATCGATCCTAATTACGCGAAAGCTTATGCCGGGCTCGCGGATTATTATGCTCTCGAGGTCGCCAACCACATCGTGAAATCAGCCGTGGGTCTCGGGCCAGGAAAGGCTGCGGCGGAAAAGGCGATTGCGCTCGATCCGCAACTTGACCAGGCGTATGCAGCTCTTGGATTGCTCAAATTCTCGGACTGGGATTTTCCAGGCGCCGCCAGAGAGTACCGCAAGGCTCTACAGCTCAATCCACATTTTGCGATAGTACACAATCGCCTGGCGCTCATCGCTTATGCCCAAGGCAAGTTCCCGCAGGCGGAGCGCGCGTTGCTGGAAGCCCAATCTCTTGATCCGTCCAATCTGGCTCATCCGTCCACTTTAGGCGAGCTTTACTATTATTGGCGGAGATACGAAAACGCGATCGCGGTCTGCCACCAGATGCTCGCTATTAGTCCGAAATTCGATGGTGCGTTCGAACTGCTGTCACGGATCGCGCGCGCTCAGGGTCGAACTGCGGATTCAATCGCGTTTGCCCGCAAGTTGCTGGATGGCAACACTAACGATTCAGGCCGCCGCCTATACTGTACCGGAGCAGCAAATCCCGCCTCCGGTCTGCAAATGCTGAACAATTGGCTTCAGACGCCAGAGGGTGCCGCTATTCCTGCCGCAGTGGTTGCGTTCCACTACATGCGTCTGGGTGACAAAGAGAGTAGCCTTCGGTTCTTGAATGAGGCCGTCGTCCAACGAGACCCGGACCTGATCTCATTGAAATGGGATCCGACATTTGACCCTATCCGGGGCGATGTACGCTACAAAGCGATCGAGAAAGATCTGACTACTAAATTTGGGCGCTGAAGAAGCCGCGCCTACTTCACGAATTGAATGCCTTCCATAGCCCGCCCGACCTGGGTGTTTCGTCTTAGTTTATTGGTCCGGGCGTCGATCTGCGAGATGCACTCCGATCCCGTGTTCGTAACGAATGCATGGCGCCCGGTCGGCGAAACCGCCACAGTTCGAGACTGATTTCTAGGCGACATGCACGTAATGATCTTGTAAGCGGTAGCGTAGAGCACAAACAGACCGCCGCCCGCCAGGGCCTAGTTTGGGTTGGTATCCACTCAGGCAGAGCCCAGTTGTGGGGAACTAAGCCTCTCCTGTTTATGTTCTAGGTCCAGGTAGGTGCAGATGGTGGTATCGGCGCGAAGGTTACTTCGGCCAGTTGTGTCCTGGCATCAATCACTTATGGGATTTTCTAGGACAATCCCCTTGCGGTATGTTTCGAATCGATCGGCACTACCGTTCCAGTGCCGCCACTGTCTTGTGGCTCTTGTGGCTGGCGAACGGGGATTCGAAGCTCGTGTAGCATGGAACCGATCCGAAACACGATTCTTGCCTCATCTTACGATGGGGGGCTGGACGGGGAGTGAAGTTGATGACTGGCATGCCAAACACCATACCGCTGGTGGGCGGCCCGTTCAACCCCCGGACCCACCATCTGCGCGATGTTTCAACAACGCAGTTGAACATGATTGGGACTCTGACGCCAACGTCGCGGCCCGCACGAATTAGTGCTCTCGTCGGGAGATGCCGCCCGGTTTACTCAGCCGGGCGGCCCGCGAGAGCCAGCGCCCCTCCTTTTTTAACCTGCCGGGCTAAGCAAACCTTTGACTCTCTCGGTTTGCCCCAGACCCGGCACCAACGATTTTCAAGTTTTATCTCCCCATAAATCAACCACTTACCCGAAAGCTCCCCTGGCAAATCCTTGCCTCGCCCGCAAAGTAATAGCAGAAGGACGCGGGAGAACGCTTCCCAACTCCCCGCCGCAAATCAAAGGAGCTCACCATGGCAACCGACCGCCAAATCGAATCCGCCCCAGTCACCCCCGAAGGCAAAGCCCATAGCGCCCAGAACGCCCGGAAACACGGTCTCTGCTCCGCTATCCACCTGGCCACCGAGTCCAGTGAGGAACTGGAACAACTCGTGGACCGTCTCACCAAACGCGTCCCTTCCGACGACGTGCTGGATGAACTCCTCATTGAGGAAATGGCCGCCGCCAAGTGGCGTCAGGTAAGGATCTGGAACATCGAAAAAGCTCTGATGAACGACAAAATGCAGCGCCAGCAGCCTGCTCTCACTCAGGGATACGGTGAAATCGATCACGCCACCCGCAACGGTCTGGCCTTTGACTCGCTGTCCTCGAAAAGCACCACCATCTACAACCTGGATCACTACGAAGCGCGCCAGGGCCGATGAAGCGCAACCAAAAAGAGAGGTCAAAAAGGATGAACAACCCGGATTCGGAAGCCCGCTAACTAATTCTCGCAAACCCCCTCTCCGCCGTCCTTTGCCTCAAACTGGCCCGATTCTTCGGCTGCACGCCGGAGTGCTGGATACGCCTCCAGGCCGATTCCGATCTCAAGAAAGCCATCCACACCCCGAGGTCATGGAAAGCGCCGCTCGCATCACGCCGGTCAACTCACCCATGTAAGCCACGCCCAGCGTAGCCAATCCTCTAACGCCCCACGAAGGGTCGCGTTGGTATATACTTCCACGGCAGGGAACCTGTTCGAAAACTTCATGCCTTCCGGACTCCGGGAGGGAACCTAGATATCCGTAGAAAGGAGCAGCAAATGATACGTTTCAATACACTAACCTTCCTTGCCCTTGGGATCATGCTGTGCGTGCCGGCCTTGCTGCCGGGGCAGACGTTTCAAGCATCCGTTTCCGGAATCGTCGCCGATCCCACCGGGGCCGTGGTGCCGCAGGTGAAAGTAACCGTTACCGATACCGCCCGGGGCGTAGCTTTCACGGCAACATCCAACCAGGATGGCGTCTACCTGATCAACAACCTGATCCCGAGTACTTATAAAGTCACCGCGGAAGGCGCGGGATTTCAAACCTATCAAATGACTTCGTTCCCGTTGACGGCCAAGCAGGAAGCGGTTCTGAACATCACCTTGCAGCTAGGCTCGACCACGCAAACTGTTGAGGTGTCCAGCCAGGCCCAAATGGTGGATCCATCGAACGCCACGCTGGGCGGAGTGGTGAACAACAAATCGATTGTCGATCTCCCCATCATCAATCGCAACGTCCTCACGCTGATGGCGATTCAACCGGGCGTTCAGCCTTCCACGCAGAACAACTATGCCAGTAACTTCTTTACCAGCGCGATCCGGTATTCCTTTAATGGCGGATTGGAATCCACGTCCGATTTCCAACAGGACGGTATCTCAATCCTCAACCAGAGCGACATTCCCGGAATCATGGGCTTAACCATGCTGCCCTCGGTGGACGCCGTGGATGAAATGCGCGTCCAGACCAATAGCTACTCCGCCAGTTTCGGACGAAGCGGCGGCGGCATTACCACCATGGTTACCAAGTCCGGGACCAACGGCTTTCACGGCACGGCTTTCGACTTCCTTCGTAACAACGGGCTCAATGCCAACAGCTTTTTTTCTAACCGGTCGGGCGCGAAGATCGCCCCGCTGCATGAAAATCAGTACGGCGCGTCGATTGGCGGACCCATCATCAAAAACCGCACCTTTTTCTTCGGCGTGTTGGAACGCAACATCAACAACGCTGGCGCATTTAATCTCTTTACAGTGCCCACCGCGGCCGAACGCACCGGCGATTTCTCTGGCGCTCTGAATGCCCAGGGCCAGTTGAAGACCATCTACAATCCATTCAGCACCACGGCGGACCCGAACAACCCCGGCCAATTCCTGCGCACGCCTTTTCCGGGCAATATTATTCCGCCCAGCCTGCTGGACCCCGTGGGCGTGAAGGCTGCGTCGTACTGGCCGGCCGCCAACCTGAAAGGGTTGACGAACAACCTGGCCAAGACGGCCGTGAGCGCCAATCCTCTGCAGCAGATCACCAGCAAGGTGGATCACAACTTCAGCTCCAACAAGCGGACCTTTATCCGCTACGGGTATTTGTACAACGTGGCCGGCTCGCCCAACTTTTATGGCAACCTGGCGGATACCGGCTTCGGCCCCATGACGGTGCACGCGCATAACGCGGCCATCGGGTATACGCAAACCTTAGGCGCTGCCACGGTCTTAGAGTTGCGCGCCGGCGTCAACCGGTTTAATGCCCTGCGTCCCAGCAATGGATTGGGCTTTAAACTAACTACTCTGGGCTTACCGGCCAGCACGGAGAAATATCTGCAACAGGGCGACGTGGATGAATTCCCCGGCATCGGCTTTCAAGGCGCGTACTCCATCCTGGGAAACCAAAGCGGTCCGTATTATGAGAGCCATGAGCTGGACTATATCTTCTCGGGAACCCTGTCGCGGGTGATCGGCAAGCACACCGTGACGATAGGCGGGGAGCACCGCGATTACTTCCTGAACTTCCTGCAAACCAATCCGCTGATACTGAATTTCGGGGCCGACATGACGCAAGGTCCCAATCCGCGAACGGTATCGTCCACGGCTGGCGACCCGGTTGCGTCCATGCTTCTGGGCACCGGCAACGGCGGCAGCGCGGGCTATTACGCCCGGACGGCCAACGCCAACCACTACTTCTCCGAATTCATTCAGGACGACATCAAGTGGACCAAAAAGCTGACCATCAACGTGGGTTTCCGGCTGGAGCAGGAGACCGGCACCACGGAGCGGTACAACCGCATGGCAGCCATTAATCCCGCCATTCGCAATCCCATTTCGGACCAGGTGAAGAACCCGTTCAACGGGAAAACGCCCTGGGATCTTTATGGCGGCTACGTTTTCGCGGGGGGCGGTCAGGATAGCCTGGGACGTCACTCGATCCGCGACATTGAGATGAAGCCCAGTCCGCGTCTGGGGATTGCGTACGCGCTGAATGAGAAGACGGTGATCCGGACCGCTTACGGGATTTTCTTTGGCGTGCCATATGCCGGTGCCACCCGCGCCTTCACCAGTGGAGCATTCACCACTTCAACGCCATGGGTACCCACGGTGGATGGCGTTAACCCTGCCGCTTTGCTCAAAGATCCGTTCCCTTCGGGCTATTTCTATCCGCCGGGAACGTCCCAAGGTCTGCTTTCGGCGGTAGGGCAGAACCTTACCAGCGCCGATCCTTCCACCATCAAGACGCTGTACAACCAGCAATGGAATTTTTCGATTCAGCGGACTTTGGCCGCAAATACGCTGCTCCAGGTGGCTTATGTCGGGAACAAAGGCACGCACCTGCCGTGGTCCGGTGGAGGCAGCGCCCAGAATCAGTTGTTGCCGCAACATAGCGCCTTGGGGAACCAGTTGTTGTCGCTGGTGAATAATCCCTTTTACGGGATTGTGACCGCCGGAACGCTGGCACAGCCGCAGGTACAATACGGCCAACTGCTCCGCCCATTTCCGGCTTGGCTCACAGTGGGCTCGGACGGCCTCGCAATCGGAAATTCTGAATACAATGCGCTCCAGGTTTCTTTCACCAAGCGATATACGAACGGAGTGAGTTTGATCGTGGGTTACACGTGGGCTAAGCTGATGACGGACGTCGCCAATGGCGTCTGGGCCGCTGGCGGATCTATTCGCAGCTATTATTGCGTACGTTGCGAACACTCGCCCAGCGCATATGATGTGCCGCATCGCCTGACCTTCAGCGCCGTGGGTGAGTTACCGTTTGGAAGGGGCAAGATGTTCGGCGGTACCTGGAATCGCTTTACGGATACGGTTCTGGGCGGGTGGCAGGCCAATGGGATTCTAACCGTGGCTTCGGGCGTGCCCCTGGTTTTCGGCACGGCTTCAAATAACAGTTATACTTTCGGCGG
>JBBQUE010000019.1:0-12862 GCA_038212805.1 Bryobacterales bacterium
ACGCCAAGACCCCGTTCAAGTTTACCAGCGGCGTCCGCGTGCTGCCGGACGTGCTTCCCTTCCCCAGCCCGCGGAAGAAAAAGTAGAGACAGCCTACGCCTTCGCGCCCAGGGCGTCGTTCACAATGCTCTGGGCTTCCTCCACGATCTGTGCCAACTGCGCCTCTCCGGCGAAGCTTTCCGCGTAGATTTTGTACACGTTCTCAGTTCCGGAGGGGCGGGCGGCGAACCAACCGTTCGCGGTTGTCACCTTCAACCCGCCGATAGCCGCCCCATTGCCCGGGGCCGTGGTCAGCTTTCCGGTAATGGGTTCCCCCGCCAGGGTGGTGGCCGTCACGGCCTGGGGCGAAAGTTTCGCCAGGGCCGCCTTCTGTTGCGGCGAAGCCGGGGCGTCGATCCGCGTATAGTAAGGCATTCCGAGCTCGGCCGTGATCTCAGCAAAGTGCTCGCCGGGATCTTTCCCGGTCACCGCCGTCATCTCCGCCGCCAGTAGATCCATAATGATTCCGTCTTTATCCGTCACCCACACGGTGCCGTTGCGCCGTAGGAAACTGGCCCCCGCGCTCTCCTCGCCGCCGAAGCAGAACGTGCCGTGGAACAGACCATCGGCGAAGTACTTGAACCCCACGGGCACCTCGCACAGCTTGCGCCCCAGCGAACCCACCACGCGGTCGATCAGACTGCTGGATACCAGCGTCTTGCCCACCGCTGCCTCAGCCGGCCACTCCGGCCGGTGCGTCAACAGATACCGGATCGCCACCGCCAGGTAGTGGTTCGGGTTTATCAAGCCAGCACCCGGGGTGACGATGCCGTGGCGGTCCGCATCCGGATCGTTCCCAAACGCCAGCCGGTAATCGTTCCGCAAATCCACCAGCTTCGCCATCGCGTAGGGGCTGGAGCAATCCATCCGGATCTTGCCGTCGTGGTCCACCGGCATGAAGGAAAATTGCGGGTCAACCGTGGTATTCACCACCGTCAGGTCCAGGCCATAGGCCTCCATGATCGGTGCCCAATACGGCAGAGAAGCGCCGCCCAGCGGATCCACACCCAGCTTCAACTTCGCGCCCTTGATCGCTTCCATGTCGATCACCCGCGCCAGGTCTTTCACGTAAGGCTCCACAAAGTCGCGCGCGTGGGTGGTGGGTGCCTTGACCGCTTTCTCGTAA
The DNA here is from genome assembly GCA_038212805.1 of Bryobacterales bacterium. Lineage (GTDB taxonomy): Bacteria > Acidobacteriota > Terriglobia > Bryobacterales > Bryobacteraceae > JANXQZ01. Next base: position 1,166 of record JBBQUE010000019.1, read on the forward strand.
ACCATCCGCTTGACGTCTGCGTTTGCGCCCCGCAGCAGATCGTTAGCGCGATTCTGGATCCACCCCGTGATGCCGGAATCCGCCGGGCCACCGTTCGGAGGATTGTACTTGAAGCCCCCATCGCTGGGTGGATTATGCGAGGGAGTGATGACAATGCCGTCGGCCTTGGGTTCGCCGAACGCCGTGTTCCAGCCGAGAATCGCATGTGAAATCACGGGCGTGGGCGTAAACCCGCCGTCCTGCTGGATAAACAGATTCACCCCGTTCGCGGCCAGTACCTCAATGGCGGTTCGCTGCGCCGGGTCCGACAGCGCATGCGTATCCTTGCCCAGATAGAGCGGTCCGTCAATCCCGCGCATTTTGCGGAAGTCGCAAATGGCCTGCGAGATCGCCAGAATGTGCGGTTCATTGAAACTGCCGCCGCTGGATGTTCCGCGATGTCCGCTGGTGCCAAAGCTCACCAGCTGCCGCGCGTCGTCAAGGTCGGGGTGTATCTGGTAGTAGTCCAGTTCCAGCTTGTGAACATCGATCAGTAATTCGGCCGGAGCCGGTTTTCCTGCCAGGGGTGAGAGCGCCATGCCCCTCCATCATATCCGCGAGCATAAGGGCACGGCACCGTCATCGCGCTTTGCGCCGCAACCATCCGCCGGATACGAAGTCATCACCATGGCTGTGCGCGTGAAATCCTGTTCGAACTCCTGGGTTCCGCCTTCGCCAGGAACCGCCGCACGGCCGCCATGGGGGACGCCGTCCAAATGGGTATGTTCCACGGCGATATAGCTCCCAGGACTCACTATCGGCGCGTGCATTTCAACTGGACGCACTTTTATTGGTGCATTGCTGCACATCCACCGTCGGCGCGCGGGCGTTTTCAAGCCCCATTCCGTTCAGCGCGTGCACCCAATAGAGCGTCTTCGGTGAGCGCGATCACCGTTCCCGCAATCACCAGGCAGGTTCTTTTTGTCATCCGCCCCAGTATAGGTGTCAGTTCACTTTCCGCTGGAGTTCCGCCGGTACCCGGGTCCGGTCGAAACCTTCATACGTAAAGGTCCATTTGAGCGGCAACTCCTGCGGGATATAGCACTTCCGATCGTCGCAGGCCTGATAGCGAAGCGTTCCTTCCACGGTGAATTGAGCGTTCGAATCGGCGGCCGCTTTCAGAGTCGCATCCGGACCCAACGTGATATCCCGCTTCAATCGAATCTTGCCCTTGAAGACCGGCACCTTTTCGTCAATCGCTTTCAGGAATAGGATTTCGGCCTTTGGGAAAACCGTGTCATGTGGCGCGGCAACGCCCGACTCCTTGATCTTCCATTCAATCGGGATGTATCCCTGAACGCCCGGAGCATATACGTGCATCCCCGGCTTGAGGTCCAGATCCAGGACTAGCGCGATCCGCTGGCCCGGCCGCACAATCCCATTGCTGGCGGTCGCGACGGCGGTCAACTGCTTGCCTTCCACCTGGCTCCTGCGGGTCTCCGGCACCACCCCATAGCGCTGAACCAGCAAATCGGCCGCGGTATAGCGCTGCTTGTAGTCGTCCTCAAAGTACTTCGCCAGCACCGTTCCCTTGGAATCCAGCACGTAAGTGCCCGGGTAGGGAATCCCGTAAAATGCGTTAGTCTTGGGAACTTCCTCGTTCAGGATGCCCAGCTCCTTGATGATCTTGGAATCGGGGTCCGACAGTAGCGGGAAATGAATCCCTTTGCGCTCTGAGAAGTTCTTCAGCACTGCCGGGCTGTCATAGCTAAGACCAGCCACGCCGATGCCGAGCTTCTCAAATTCCTTGGCGTTTTGTTCCAGCTCCACGAGCTGGGCTTTGCAGAAGGGTCACCAATCGGCGGAGCGGTAGATCACTAAAACCGCTCCTTTGGGTCCCATCACCGAGGAAAGCTTTCGGGCCTTCCCATTTTGATCTATCGCCATGAAGTCCGGCAGCTTGGCGCCAACCTCTGGCCCAGTCTTGATCGCCGCAGCCGAACCGCATACCGCGGTAAGCGCGAAAATGGGGAGTAGAGTTTTCAGCATAAGGTGCACTTTCAGTGTAATGGCACTTCAGAAAAGATTAACGGTTTCGTTTTATCAGCGCCCGGCCATTGAGGTCGCGCGTGACTGCCTGGGCAAGGTGCTAGTCCACGGCCCCGTGGCGGGGAAGATTGTTGAAGTGGAGGCGTACCTGGGTCCAACAGACTTGGCGGCCCACGCCTCCCGAGGGATCACGCCGCGGACACAACTGCTGTTCGGTCCCCCGGGATACGCCTACGTCTATCTGATATACGGGATGTATTACTGCCTGAACTTCGTGGCTGAGCCAGAGCATTCCGCCGGCTGCGTTCTGATCCGCGCTTTGGAGCCGTTGGCGGGTATTGAGCAGATGTTTGTTCGCCGGCCGGCCGCGAAAAGAGTGCGGGATCTGGCGTCCGGGCCGGGTCGGCTTGCCCTCGCTATGGGAATAGACGGGGCTCTGAACGGTAGTAGCCTGATGGATGGTCCTCTGGAAGTGCGTACCCCAGACGATCCCGAGCCGTTTGAAATTCGGACCACGCCCAGAATCGGAATCACACGCGATGCGGATCGCCCGCTCCGCTTTTTGATCGCGGGCAACCACTTCGTCAGCCAGCCAAGATTCGGCCTTACCGGTAAACTTTGCCCCAATCAGACCGAGCCACGCCCGTGAGGGAGTCGGTTCCGAACAGTTCACGCCGTATCTGTTTTTATGAAACGCTACTTAGATTTTGCGGCGGCCAGTTCGCGGTCGATCGCCTTGCTGATCTCTTCCGCGGAAAACGTTTCGATAAACGGTTGCCCGTTCACCAGGGCAGTGGGCGTCCTGGCGATGCCGCGAGCCACGCCCTCCTCGAAATCTTTTTCCACCAGCGCGGCCAGATTTGGGTCGTCCAGCGCAGTTACCGCGTGATCCGGGTCCGCCCCGTGCTCCCGTGCGAATTCGCTTAGCCGCGCGTTGAAGCTGCTGGCTGTAATATCCGCCAGATTCTCCAGCGCGTACTGCCGCCACGCAACCGCCAAGTCGCGGTCTGTCCGTGCGAAATGGCGCGAGGCGATAGCCGCCTTCCGCGCCCACGCATGTTTGGCCAAAGGGAAATCCCGGTGCTCAAAAGCTACACTCTCCGCATAACGGGGAAGCAGCTTCTCATCCAGCATTTTGCGAAAGACCGCGCAGTCCAAGCATTGCAGATCTTCATAGATCAGCACCCGGACCTCGCTCCCGGCCTTTCCTTCCACCAGATGATCAGCCGCTGCGGCCATCAAGGGAATTGCCAGCATGGCCATGCCCACTAACTTTCTCATACCCGTCAGATACGCAGGGGCTGCTGCAAGAGGAACGAAAGCCGCGTTTCAGAGGGAATCTTCACGCGCTGTCCCTTCGTCATCACTTCCGCTCCCGCGCCCAGCGCGCCGCCCGATGCCGCTCCGATGGCAGCACCCTTGCCGCCGCCAAAAATACCGCCGAGGATGGCACCAAGCGCTGCTCCGCCGCCTACTGTCTTAGCGGTCCGGCTGCCGCGCGATCCGCTTGCCTGCGTCACTTCGGAAGTTGCAATGTCTACCATGCGGCCGTTGATCTGAATCTGCATCAGATCCAGCGTCAACGATGTGGTGCCGGAAAACTTCCCGGATTCCTTCTGGTTCACCAGCTTCGCCACCACGTCAGCGCCGCGCGGAATCAGCGTCTGTCCGTTCACCACCACGGGTTCGTCAATGCTGGCCCGGAAAGTCTTCCCCAAGCTATCTCGCTCCGAATCCACGTTGTCGATCATCCGAACCACCAGGTTGGTTCCGGCGGGCACTTCCAATCCGTTGTTGTAGTTGGCGTCCTGCGGAGGCGCAGGCGGAGGCGTGTTCGCACGCTCGGTCCGCATTCCCTGTTCCTGGTATCGGGGAGATGGAGTTAACGGCACGGCTCCCGACGCTGCATCGTTCCTTCCACCAAATTCCAGCCGGGTTATCTCCTCAATCTGGTAGGTCTCAACGTGGTCTCCCACAACAATGCGGATTTGACGGGTGTCACCCCCGGCATAGCTCCCCTGGACCGAGGTTCCACTCCGGAGATAAATCGTGTCGGCAAGACCCATCGTGAGGAACGCGCCGGCCAGCAGTGTTAATCGTAAAAACATCAAAAACCTCCAAGTTTGTGGTGCTACGTCTAGTTTAATAGACCTGGCAGAAGAGAGGGGGTTTCGAAAAAGCGAATTCTAAAGCTATTCGGGCTGCAGGGAACCAGCCATGTCGGTAAGAATATGCTGCTCATCTTTGCTGTAACGGCTATGAAAATCGGGCGAGGCGAGGCGGGACTGTCGATCTTCTTCGGGAAGATTTTTCAGGTGCTGTAATTCCTGACGCATGGCTTGCCGCCGGTCCTGAGGTTGCGATTTGAACCGATCGAACGCATTCCGAAAGTCTTTCTGACGCCCCGGAGGAAGCTGATTGAACCAGTCCAACCGCTCTTTTTGCGCCGGCGTCATCTGATCGTAATGTTCCAACTGGCGCTGCAGTTTGTCGCGCCGGTCGACCGGCAATTTGGCAAGTTCCTGCTGACGCTCTACCGGCGTCATCCTCTTAAACTGCTCAATCGGCGTTTGCTTCGCCGATCTGAGGGCTTTTTCTGGCCGCGGAGGCGGTTTTCGCCCCTGGCTCATAGCCCGCCGGCTTTGCGCGTGCACTTCCTTAGGCAGCGGCAACAAGAGCGCCGCCACCACGAGAATCAGTCTGATCAAGGACTTCCCCATGAAAAGCGCCTACGAGTCCGATCCAGAGTCTGCGGGCGCGGGAGTTGCACCTACGCCTAGTTGCTTGAGCATGTCGATGTCATCCAAAGCACGCTCTACCTGTTCGATGTTCACGTTTTCGTGCTGCACCGCGGGAGTGGGCCGCTGGTCAAGGATCGGACCCCGGATCAGGAATGCGGCAATTAGGGCTGTACACGCTGCCGCTACCGGCATGGCAGGGCGCCATGACCAGTTCCAGCTAAAGAAGCCACGGGGTTGATCCTGGGCAATGCGCGCGTAGAGCCGCTTGTCGAAGTCCGCGGAAATCGGAAGGGGTTGCAAATAATCCAGCGCTCCCCATAGCGCACGTTGCTGCTCCGCCAACTCCAGGCACGATGGGCAGCCGGACATATGCCGGACAAATTCCGACTCCGCTTCCGGCGTCATGGTCCGCGCTCCATATGCAATGAGAGTTTCGTTACCTTCCCTCGTTCTCATCGGGCACTGCATATCGGTTCCCTCCCCCTTTCCTTTCCGCTCGTCACGCCAAATGCGCCAGCCGGGCTCTCAACGACTCATAGGCGCGAAACAACAAAGATTTTACAGCGGATTCCGAACACCGCAAAACCCCGGCGATCTGCGAGTACTCCATTTCCTGATACTTATGCATGGTCACCGCCGCTCGCTGCTTGGCCGGCAAGGTCTCAATGGCCTTCCGCACTTCCTGTAACTTTACTGCGTTAACCAGTTCCTGCTCAACTGTAAGATTCCGGTCAGCTACCTGCCGAGGTGCGTTTTCATCGGTCTGTGCATCCAAACTTTCCTGATATTTTTCATTCTTCCCATCCCGAATCCAGTTCAGAGCCAGATGGGTGGCGATCCGGAAAAGCCAGGTGGTAAACTTCGCAGTCGGCTCATAACTATTCCTGGAACGGTACACACGCAAGAACACTTCCTGTGCCAACTCTTCCGCAACTGCCTGATTTTGAACCATTCTATACAAAAAATGGATGATCGGACCCCGATGCCGCTCCAGCAAGAGGCCAAAACTCGCATGGTCTCCATCGCGAACGCGTAACATCAACTCGGCGTCCCGTTCCAGGGAAGCCACAACCGTCATATTCGTCTTAACACGGTCATCCACATAAGGTTGCGCCTCCAACGGCCGAAACTCTTTCACTCTTGTTTCAAAGACCTTTCCATCAGTTCCCGGAGCGCTTCCCGCGGTGAGCGATCCCCCTCCAGGATGGCGTTCATCTGTTGGGTGATCGGCATCTCAACTCCAGCTTTGGCGGCGAGTTGAACGGCCGCGGAGGTGGTTTCCACCCCTTCCGCGATCATCTTCATGGATCCGGTAATGTCCGCGATCCGGCGGCCATGCGCCATTTCGATTCCAATTCCCCGATTCCGGCTTAACTCTCCAGTGCAGGTTAGCACCAGGTCGCCAAGTCCAGCCAGCCCCGCCAAAGTTTGCGGATCTCCCCCCAGCGCGATTGCCAGCCGGGTAATTTCAGCTAACCCTCGTGTAATCAACGCGGCAACGGAATTATTCCCCAGCCCAAGCCCGTGGCAGATGCCGGCCGCGATGGCGATGATGTTTTTTAGCGCCGCGCCTAGTTCTACCCCGATCGGGTCATGATTCCGATATAACCGGAACGACGGCGTTGCTAAGCTACGTTGCAAGTCGAATGCCAAATCTGCGTCGCTCGAGGAAATCACCACTGCGGTAGGCGCTCCGCTCGCCACCTCGCGTGCAAAAGTTGGCCCCGAGAGCACCGCGATACGTGGCGAGAAGGCCATCACGTCCCGCATAACCTCCGACATGCGCAGTAGAGTGCCCGATTCAATTCCCTTGGTTGCGCTGACGAACTGCATCCCGCCATTTAGGTGCGGCCGCATCGCGCTGTAAACATGGCGGGCGAACCGGGAAGGCATTACCCCCAGCACGATTCGGGCTCCCTTGAGTACGGTCCCCAGGTCGGTGGAAGCGATGACGTTGGCCGGGATCTGGAAACCGGGCAGGTAAGTATCGTTTTCACCCGACCGGCCCATCCGCTCCGCCAGGCCGGTTTCGTGGGTCCAAAGACCCACCTGTTCGAAGCGCAGGCTGAGAACAATCGCCAACGCGGTCCCCCAACTCCCTGCGCCGATAACCGCCAGCTCGCTCACTTGCCACCGAAACGGAAACGGTGTTCCGTTCCGGAACTAATCCGTTCCAGATTGGCGCGGTGCCGGTACACGATCAAAATTCCGGCCGCCAGGGCGGCCCCCAGAATGGGCCAATCGGGGTGGAGAATCAGAAAAACCGCCAACGGGAAGGTTCCGGCCGCCAACACCGAGCCGAACGACACATAATTTGTCACGGCGACCGCAATAACGAACACCACAAGTATCGCCAACAAAGGAACCGGGGTCAGGTACAGGAAAGCTCCCAGGAAACTGGCGACGGCCTTCCCACCTTTGAACTTGAGGAAAATTGGAAAAGTGTGTCCCGCCATCACGGCAAGGGCCGCGGCGCTTAACCAAACGGGGGAGTCACCCGCAAAATATCCCATCAGCCACACCGCCAGGTAGCCCTTTAGAATATCCAGGAGTAGCGTCAAAACTCCGATGCCTCGGCCTGCGGTACGGAGTACGTTGGTGGCGCCGATATTCCCGCTCCCCATGGACCGAACGTCGCGCCCCGTTTTCAGCCGGACCAGTAAATAGCCGAAGGGGATACCACCTATCAGATACGCCAGAAGCAGCAGAAATGGCTTGATCATTCGGCAAAGGAAAAGTGGCTGATCTGAGTGTAGACTGCTCCGGCTGGTTCAGGCGAACTAAGGTAGAGGTGGAAGCGATCGGCCACGAACTCCCCGGAATCGGTAGTATCCAACCCGGCGATTGCTTGTTGTACACTTTGCAAAGACGCCTTGGCTCCAATGCGCGCCAACGTCAAATGCGGAGAATACGGGCGTGCGTCCAAAATCGCGCCGATGCCTTCCAGAGCCGTATGGATGTCCCCGGCCAGATCGTGGAGCGTTTGGCCCCCATCCACGCCTGCAAATAGAACCCGCGGCTGATGCGGATTCGGAAACCAGCCCAAACCGCGAACGGCAATCCGAAACGGCTCCGGCCGACGAACGGCGTCCAGGCATTGGTTCAATTCTTCCAGGCGGGCTTCCGGCCATTCGCCGATGAACTGGGTGGTGATGTGAAAGTTGGAAAGCGGGCTCCACCTGAAGTCCGCGACTGGCCGGAGTTGGTCCACCAGGCGCTGGAGTTGCCCAGCCGTGGCCTGGGGAATGTCGATGCCAGTGAAGAGCCGCATTGCTAATCTCTCAGCATACACGTCCTCCCTGGCCGAGTTTAAGAACCTGGCTGCATCACTTCCACCTCGCAGTGCTTTCCAAAAGATCCCAGTCCCGGTCCGCCGAACCGAATTTTCGTCCCACGGAGACCGCCCGGCCGTCGGAAGCCAGCCCTGGGGTCAAGCAGCGCAGCTAGTTCCTCAACGCTGTCGGGCAACGATGCGGCAGGCAACGCTGAGATCAAAACCTCGGGGAGTACACGGGATGTCGAAGCCAGACCATTACGGGATCGCGTCATAGACACTTCCGGAACCCGGAACATCAACTTCCGAAAGCGGCCCTCCGAACTTGACGTACAACGGACCGCCCAAAATGAAGCGGTCCACGGCAGTTCCAAATCGAGCCCCAGAGCTTGGTCGAAGCGTCGTACTTCCACGAGTTCACCGAACCGCGGCTGCCCCCGCCGTTCCATTAACAGGGTTCCTTCCAGCGTCAGAAGCCGCGTGTCGTACCACCGGTAGACCTCCATCCAGGTCGCGGGGCACTGAGCCCAGGGATGACGTCCATCAATTGCCGACCAGTCGTAGATCAGGAACTGGGGACCGCTTTCTTTCACCCAGCGGGCATTCCGGCCGTCCAGATACGGTGTGTACGCAGCGTAGGTCTGAATGACTGGCGAAAGTTTCAAATTCAGCTGAGAGTCCACGGCGAGCCCGTAACTCACTGAAAGGAAGCCAGTCGGCGAAGTTTTAAGAATGCCCCGGATAGCGGGGTCCAGAGCCGAAGCTTTGGCTGCTGGAGGTACCTTCGGCAATCCCATCATGACTGTGAGCGGCCGGATGCCACTGGCTTCGGCCAGCGCTACGTTCAGTTCACTCTGCGTGCCTACGTATTCCAGCCACAGCACTCCGTACCCAATCAGGGATAGAACGGCTAGCCGGGTGAGACTCTGATTGAGCGGTGCAAACAGCAGAATCATCCCGATGGCCACGGCCCCAAAGCAAACGAAATTGAGAACGTGAACATCTTGCCGCACGAAACCGTGCTTGAAGCTGACAAATACCGGGATCGCCAGCACCGCCGCCAGAAATATCCCGGTAGGGCGTTCGGTGCGCGTCACGAAGAACAGCAGCACGCCGATCCAGACCAGTATTTCCGCCACCGCCGCAAACTCGATCGGATCGCCGGAAACCGACATGGACGCGCTGTATCCCGCCGCGGTCTCTACGCTGGCTCGCAGGTATTGAGCAAACGCTTCCCATGTGGGGAGAGTCATCCTGCAAATCAGACCAAAAACGGAGACCGGAAGCAATGCCGCCCAAACGAAATCCTGCCTCGCCGCCCATTTGCGCCGCAACGCCAGATCCAGAAGGTATCCCGCAATCGCCCCGGCGGCCAACATGCCTGCCGTGGATTTGATCAGCGGAACAATGCCCGCCACAACCAGCGCGATCAGGAAATGTACCCGGCTCTCGCGCTGCCGTGCAATCCCGAGCAGCACCAGCAACCCTACCAGCAGGATGTTTTCCAGGCCCATATAGTTAAACCAAAAAAGTGGCGCTGAGAGCCCCAGGAAAATCGACCAAAACCCCACGTTTCGAAGCGCCATGCCTCGCCGGAAAAACAGATCCCAAAAAATCGCTCCCATTCCGCCCCACGCGGCGATCTGGAATACCAAAGCCCGCGCCAGGTTCGATCCTTGATTTTGGGGAAATACCAGATAGCCCAAAGGTCCGGTAGTCCAGACCACGTCCCGCCCCAGAGCCAGGCCGTGAGAAGCCGCGTAGTTCAGCGCGAACACCCATGTATTATCGAGGGAGCCATCCACCGGCCACACCCGGATGGGACAAACTACCAGCAGCGCATAGACAAATAGCATCCAGCGGATCAGTTGCTTGTTAGCCGGCGTTGAGACCGCGGCCACCGCCTTCGCAGCAACCCCTTCAGGCATTCCGGACTATCTCCCGCAGCGGCTGCTGGTTCGATTCCGGCCGCCGGTAATCGCCTTGCGACAGGCACTTCTCCAGCCATACATACAGCACGATAAACAGGTACCGGCTGCCCATCTCTTTCAGCTTCAGCTTCGATACCCCGGTTTCCCGGTTCTGCCACCGGATCGGGATCACATCGTAGGAGTATCCCCGGACGATAGCCTTCAGCGGCATCTCCACCGTCAGATTAAAGTGAGGCGAAATCAACGGACCCAAGCCTTCAATTACGTGCCTTCGGTAACACTTGAAGGCATTCGTCGTATCGGTCAGACCGATCCCAAACAGACCCGCGATAAACCAATTTGCCAGGCGGTTGATCACCAGTTTATGTACCGGGTAATCCACCACTTGTCCCCCCGGTATAAACCTGGACCCGAAAACACAGTCCGATCCCTGCTGTAGACGCCGGTAGTACTCCACCAGGTCCGCTGGAGAATCCGAATTATCCGCCATCATGATCGCCACCGCGTCTCCGGTAAAACGCTCCAGGCCCAGCCGCACCGCATGCCCAAAGCCGTGGCGGCCGGCGTTCCTCACCAGGCGTACCTCGGGATAATCCTCCGCTACTTCCTGAACAGCCGGCGCGGTCCCGTCCGTGCTGCCGTCGTCAACCACCACGATTTCGGCCAGGATCCGCTCCCCTCGCAGGGTCTCGCAGATGGCCTGGATCGTTTTCGCAATGCCATCAACCTCATTGCACGCGGGTATCACCACCGAGAGCTTCATCAGGGCTGGACTTCCACCATGGCTTCCACCCTGCTCTCTTGAGACGCGCAAAGCTGTTCAATAATCTCTCGCAGGGAATATGCATACGCCCAGCCTGGATAATGCGAGCGGAACTTCGATACGTCGCTAATCCACCACTTGTGATCGCCCTTGCGGTTTTCGTCGATGTACCGCCATTGCAGTGTTCGTCCCGTAACCTGCTCAGCCAGTTCAATCGCCTCCAAAACGGAGCAGTTGCTATACCGCCCGCCGCCCATGTTGTAGACCTCGCCCGGGCGCGGGTTCTCGAAAAAATGGAAGAACGCGCTGGCCAGATCGCAGCTGTGGATATTGTCCCGAACCTGTTTCCCTTGATATCCAAATACCTGATAGGGAATGCCTTGCACCACGCACTTGATAAGGTACGCCAGGAAACCGTGCAGTTCGGTTCCGGAATGCGCGGGCCCCGTCAGGCAGCCACCGCGGAAAACTCCGGTCTTCATGCCGAAGTAACGCCCGTATTCCTGAACCATGAGATCGGCCGCAACCTTCGACACCCCAAACAACGAATGCGTGGTCTGATCCAGACTCATCGATTCATCGATCCCGTTGTGAAACTTATGCCCGGGAGCGATCTCCCAACGCGACTCCGTTTCCACCAACGGCAGTTCGTTCGGGCGATCTCCATAGACCTTATTTGTAGAGGTGAAAATGAACGCAGCGCCAGCCACGAACCGGCGCGCCGCTTCCAGCAAATTCAAAGTTCCGGTGGCATTCACACTGAAATCCGTAGCCGGTTCGCGCGCCGCCCAATCGTGCGAAGGTTGCGCGGCCGCATGGATTACCAGGTCAATCGAAGACGAATACTCCGCGAAAATCCGGTCAATCGCGTCCCGATCACGAATATCTGCTGCTACGGGCTTATAGGATGGAAACTCCTCGACCAAGCTGAGCCGCCGCCAAGCTGTAGACGCCGCCTTC